>JAKAZF010000150.1 GCA_021826605.1 Planctomycetota bacterium
TGTAAAACTTAATCGGCGCAATATTTACGCCCGCGACCACGGTGCGTGCCAGTATTGCCGTCGCAAATTTCCAACCAGTGAACTGTCACTGGACCATGTGGTGCCGCGCGCTTTGGGCGGGAAAACGATCTGGGAGAATCTGGTATGTGCCTGTGTCTATTGCAATGCCCGCAAGGGCGGCCGCACGCCGCACCAGGCGGGTATGCATCTGCTTAAGCCCCCGATTAAACCACGCCGCAACCCGGTGATCAATGTCCGCCTGGAATCGGATAAATATGCCACATGGAAGCATTTTCTTGACCACGCCTATTGGAGCGTGGAACTGAAATAGTTTCCGCTTCACAAGTTCGCAAACAATTGCAAGAATCTGGAATTTGGAATCTGGAGCCTGGAAGGTTTTGGAATCGCTGGCGCTGCCATTTTGCTGGACGGATAAACCTGTCCCCTGCTGCACATCTGCGGCTACGGCATATTCTGAATGTACTGCGATTACTGCATATTCTGAATGTACTGCAAATACTGAATCCACCATTACGCCCGCAAAATAGCGCGGGGCTTGGTATTACGCCAAGCCCCGCGCCAAGCGGAATAGAGGATTTCCTTACCCCAAATTGGGTCAGAACGTGAACTGGAACTGAATCTGGCCGATCCAGTCATTCGAGCCGGCTGTGGTTCCCAAATTGGAATTGGTGTACTGGGCATCCTGCACATACGTTACGGCGGCTTGGATTTTGGCATTTTGGCCAAAGATATAGTAATTCACACCACCGGTGGCCTCGTACTGGTGCTGGCTGGTACGATTGTACATAAGCTCACCATATCGTCCGGCGATTTCCCATTTGTGCGGGACCAGAAAATAGCCCGCTTCAAGGTAATAACCGGTTTCAAACAAGGAACTGTGTCCGGTACCTACCAGACTTGTTCCGGGAGCAGCATCAATGTTCTGGGCATATAAGGCGCTATTGAACGCGAACCCGCGGTATTTGGCATGCCCGTCAACCGTGAATCGCGTCAAATTGCCATTTAAGGTACCGATGCCCGCAGGAGCGGTCGTGCTGCCCGGGGTAAAGGAAGCAAACGGATTCTGTGATTCATACCCGGCGGCTGCACCGATTAACCAGGCCAGGTGCTTATGCCATTCAATGTCCGGTGAATCATTAAAATCGGAAATATGTCCGCCCTGGGCGAAATTGACTCGACCATAGACGGCTGGACGATTGCCAAAGTGGCCACCGGGGCCAACATTGCCGTTGTCCTGCGAGGTTGAGCCATTGTTCATCTGAAGCTCGTAATTGAACGTGTGGGGGACAATCTGCCCTTCCAGATCAACGGCGTCAGAACGCACCGGATCAAACGGGGCTTCAGCAACCGCAAAATCCGGGAATTCTGTTCCCGAGGAGAAATATTCGACATGGGTAAAGGGAACCAGCATGGACCCTGCCCGCACGATAACAACTGGGCTGAATTTATAGCCGGCCCAGGTATCAAGAATGGCAAAAGCGTTGTTGTTGCCAACGGTTGCGTTAGAGATTCCAGTTTGGAAATCACCGGAAATGCAATAGATAAAATTCTTGAACACATTTCCGGACAGAATCAGGCGTGCCCGGCGGAAATTAAATCCGCTGGTATTGTAATTGGTGTTCGGTGCGTGCCCTTCGGCCCCGGCATAACTGTAACGGAACTGCAGATAGCCGTTGATGGTCAAGGTGAACGCTTTATTGGGGGTGCGGATAAAAAAACCACCGTCATAGCCGGCCTGAAGTTGGTGATCCATGTACTGTGACTGGGATTTAGAATTGTTCAGAACTTCCTGAACAATCGCCTTGACCTGCGCGGCGTTTTCCACGCTGTCATTGGTTTTCTGTTCTTTGGCTTTGAGTGTCGCCACCTGAGCCTGAAGTGACTGTAATTCCGCCTGTACCTGTGCAGGCGTCATCGTGCCGGCGGCTGCCGGTGCGACGGCTGCCGCGCCCATAGCCGATCCAGCCAGACTGGCACCTGCCACCAGCGCCGCCACAAAGGCCCGCTTGGTGAATTGATTTGATAGTTTGCCCATCCATACGTCCATAACCTGATCTCCTTAAAAAGAGCCTCAAAATAACCGCAGCAGCGATTGGCAACTCTGCCGCGACACAACCACGAAGAACCGGTATTATCCCCGGAATTGTTAGCACTTCATGAAGACGGCGCTGATGATTCGATAAACCATGCAACCGGGGAAATGTTCTCAACGCCCTGCACCAGCCACACGCAAAATTAACATTCGCGTCCGGTCACACGGGGGTAAATGATGCTTTCAATAGTGAAAATGGTGGAAATGCCGAATAGGCGGTACGCCGATGACGTGAAGTATGAGCCAGGCCAGCACCGCCGCAAACGAAAGCAGTTCCACGATCGCCAGCACCCGGCATAATAAATTGGTCCACTGGGCGATGAACTGCTTGTCCGCATGCAGGGTCGCATACCGATTAAAGCTGTAAATAGCCGCCCCGCCGCTCAAGGTTGCGATACAGGCTAATACCAGAACGCCGCCATTTATGGCTGTCCCATTGAGAATATTTCCGGGAGAAGTTAGCAGTAGCTTAGCACCCGCGATAAAACTCAAACCGGATAATCCCCCGGCCGGCCACGCCAAACGCAACCATGTTCTGTCGGACCACGTGCTGAAAAGTCCCTGCGACGAAATTGTTTCAGACATGGCAAGGGTTCCGTCAAGCAAATACAGTCACGGAAAGGCGTGGAGCAAATTCAGGCGTAGCCGCCGCCGCCTTTGGAACCATATTTTTTCCGACGCTCCGCCGCCACTTTGGCCTCATAGCCGCTGCGGCGGTGAGCCTCCAGGGGATCTGCCGGCAGATGACGCGCTTTGCGCCAATCCGCAAGCAGCGGGCGGACATCAGCGAAAAACGCCTCACGCAAAATATTTTCGCTTTGCACCAGATCTTCGCGTGCTTGCGATCCCGCCAGCGCCTTGCGATCCACCAGACACGCTTTCATATAAAGCTGTTGAGCTATATCCACGGTTTGGATCATTGCTTCAATCTTGGGCTTGAGGTTGTGGCTCTGATCCACCATATAGGCAATCGGCGGCAATGCCCCGGTTCGAAAACGATGATTTTCTATTTCATGGAATATCCGAAAAATCTGATACGGATCAATGGATCCCATGGTCAGATCATCATCGGCATATTTGCGATCATTGAAGTGAAATCCGCCCAGGAGATTTTCATCCAGCAGCCACGCGACGATCTGTTCAATATTCGTCGATTGATAATGGTGGCCGGTATCCACCAGTACCTTGGCCCGCGGGCCTGCGGCACGGGCGAAATGTGCCGCCATTCCCCAGTCGGCAATATCCGTGGCATAAAATGCCGGCTCAAAGGGTTTGTATTCCACCAGCATGGTCATGTCATGGGGCATCTGGCCGTGAATTTGCTTAAGTACCTGGGCGGCCCAATGTTTTCGCGCAATAATATCCGATTGCCCCGGATAATTGATCCCGTCCGCAAACCAGAGCGACAGATAGTGGCTTCCAACGGCCCGACCGATTTTCACCGAATCATGCAGATGCTCGGCAGCCGCCGCCCGGATGGACTCCGATCGATTCGTAATACTTCCCCATTTGTATTCCTGATTTTGAAAGACGTTGGGGTTGATGGACCCAATGGCCACCCCGTGCCGTGCCGCCATGGCGGCGACCTCGCCGGCGTCCTGATTTTTCTTAAAATCCCACAGCACATGCACCGCGACGGTCGGGCAGGAACCGGTTAATTGATGGACATGCCCGGCATCGGCAAGTTTTTCGTCAATGTCACCGGCGGCGGCATCCTGAAAAAACTTTCCAAAGCGCGTGCCGGTATCGGCAAATCCCCAGGAGGGCAATTCAATTTTGAAGGCATCCAACAGGGGATAAATAATCTCAGAGCTTTCCAGCACGTTTGTCACCGTTTCCTGAATCCACGCCGATATTCGCCGGCAATGTACGTCCGCTGGGAATTACCCCATTGAGAACATAGCAACCGCCGTTCACTGCCCCGCGGGTGGTTGGGAGAACATCGTGGCCGCCGTTACCTTAATAACGTGCACCACGACGCCCGTATTGCTGACCACTTCACCCTTAACGCCGATATACGACCCCAGCAATTTGGAGATATTTATTTTTGACGACGGCTCCAGATAAGCCACAACCCGGCCGGTGGTGGGGTCCATCAGGGCGTAATTTTTCAGAACGGTGCTGGTCTTGAGAATTCCGTACGCGATGTAAGGGGCTTTGGCTTCCGCCCGGGCCAGTTCCTTTTGTGACTGCTGCCACTGCTGCTGATAAGGAGCCAGAACCGACTTCAGCGGCCTTTGCTTGTGCGACGCGGCGACAATTTCCTGAATCGCAATCTGCTTTTTCAAAAGGTTGATCCGGGCGTTGCTGCCATCCATGACCGAGTGCGGCAAATGTGGCTGCCGCATGAGATTCTCAAATGCTGTTAACAGCGGCTGCAAATGGCGCTGCATAATGGGCTTATCAAATTGCGCCTGCATCTGACGTGTCAAATGGCTATAGGTGCTGAAGGCATCCGGGCTGAATTTTACCGGTGCCGGCAGCCCCCCCGGCATATTAACGGTGTTGGTTGGAGTTGCCGGAGCGGTTGCCGCAGGCGCATTGGCCGTTGTGGCAGGCATCGCCGGTGATGTCGGCGATGTCGGCGGGGCCGGCACTATGCCGGCAGACGAACCGGAATTTGCAGACACCGGCGGAACCGGAGCCGACAGGCCGGTTGATGCGGCATTTCCGGCTGGCGAAGTCGAGGCGGTGCCCGACGTAGCGGCTGAGGCCATGGCTGCGGGAGTTGATCCGGTGGGCAAACCTGTCCCTTTGAAGCCGGCCGGCATGGTTAATTCAGGCGTCACGTAGGTGCTGCCGGCGGCTGCGGGCGATACAAATCGCGCCAGAACGTAGAATCCCGTTCCCTTGGGGGCACGGATAATATCAAACGCCGGCGTCTGGCCTGTAACCGAAACGGTCGAACCCGTGTTCAGCAGATCTACCACAGCATAATTGCTGGCCGGAGATAACGCACTGGCGGCCCGCACATTGACAAAACTGCCGGTTACTGTGCCGGTGGTGCCGTCGGCACCGAGCTTGACGAATTGCCGGGCAATATAGCAACGCGCTCCGGCCGGGGCTGCGAAGCGGTACCAACCGTTGCGTTCACCGGTAACTTTAATCAGATCGCCCCGGGCAAGCTGGCCGATGGCATAATAAGATAAGCCCGGTCCACTGCGGATATTAACATGTGAGGCGCTGATCTGACCCACAAAAGCTGTGACGCTAATGTTTGATTTTTTCGGCTTTTTTGTCTTGGCTGCGGACGTTGCAGGTGCCGGGGAAACGGGCACGGGAACGGTCACCACCGGTGCCGTTGCGGCACCGGTCGTCGGTGCGGCAGCCGTTGGTGCAGTTGCCGGTGCGGTTGCCGCAGCGGTACCTGGTGCAGTAGCGCCTGGTGTGCTGCCGGTTGTTGTCACCGGCGTGTTGGCCGGTGCAGCAGCGCAAACAGCCGCTGCAAAAGCCATGGCAAAAGCGAAGCCTGCCGCCATACCAATCCCTGATTGTGTGCGGGTAATAACGCGTGGGAACATAAGATGACCTCCTACAGTCCTTTGTGAGGCTCAATATACAGAGTCCCTAACTTCCGTGAAGCTATCATCCACAAGCCTGATCGTCAAGGCTCATGCTTATTTTATGCAGTTCGGGGCAGCAACGGGTATAGTAGGTCTCTGGTAGGAACCCTTGGCTGCGGGACGCCGTCGCCGGACTTTAACAGCGGAGTAAAACAATGCATCGCGTAACAATTTATATCAAACCGGATTGCCCAATCTGCGATACAGCCTGCAAGGCCATTGAATTATCCCTGCCAAAATCCGTGCCAGTTGTGATTGAAAAAATTGACATCACCGGAAACGCGGAACTGCTGGAAAAATATGCCAAAGTGGTGCCCGTGGTGCTGGTGGACGGGCAGGAACGGTTCCGCGGTCAGGTGGATCCCGATAAATTGGGGAGCTTATTTTATAACGAACCCGGCAATCGGCTGGCGGGTATAGAATAAGTAAACCTCGGACCCGCCAGGAGACAGCTTCCATGATTCCACAGAACACTATTTTCCTTCGCGTGCGCTACGTGGAGTGCGACCCCATGGGGTATCTGCACCATTCCAATTATCTGCCTTATTTTGAAATGGGCCGCACCGAATTATTACGCCAGATGGGTGTGACGTACCGTGATTTGGAAGACCGCGGATTTATTTTTGTCGTGGCCCGAATCAGTGTGAACTTCAAACGCCCCATCCGCTATGATGATCAACTGGAATTGGTCACCCGCATCCAGCGGCAAACCCGCGCCCGCATTGACCATGTATATGAACTTTATAACCAGCAGTCACGTCTGCTGCTGACCACCGCGGAAAGCACCATCGCCTGCGTGAATCGCAAGGGCGAGCCGACCGCCATTCCCGATGACCTGGCGGCTCTGCGCAACGAATCAGATCCGGCCACGGCTGGCCATACGGCACCGCATTAGTGCTCTGTCACAGCAGGAAGTTGGGATATGCAGCGCGGTCGTGCGGCAGAGGGAAGGACGGCTTGGGGGATCAACCCTAAAATCCCGGCACGCGGTATGCAATCCAAGATAGACGGTTAAAAACCGCGGATCACGCTGATCACGCGGATAAGCGCCGGGGCTTCCGTATTGCGGCGGCGGCCACCCATACGTTCCAACCTTGTTTGCTCTACTGTTCACCTGTTCAACTCTCACCTGATCTATCGGGCCGCAGCCCGATTGGTATCCGCGT
>JAKAZF010000151.1 GCA_021826605.1 Planctomycetota bacterium
CGAACGCGTGGGGAATGGCAATATTTCCCAGAACCAGCGGCCTGCCCGCTTGTGTCCGATGCAGGTCATAGCCGATTCCAATTCGATATTCCATCATTGGTAACCCTATCATCTCCGGAGAGATTAAAACGCTCGCATCCGCCGCGCCATTGAGCGTCGCGGACTAAAATACTAACCGATGCGGGCAAACGCTGGCAAATTCGTCGAAAAAAAGGTGTCAGGTACCTTTTTTTAGAAAAAGGTACCTGACACCTTTTTCTCGTCTGACACCTTTTTCTCGTCGCGGACAAATCAACGCTGCCGCATTGAGCTATTGAGCATGTCGCGACTTGGGCGTCAGGCGCACAATGCGCGACTGGCCGCGCGGGTCGGTTTCGGTAAAACAGATTGGCGATTTTCCGGATCCAAGCTTGGCGGTGGCGATGCTTCCGGCCAGGCGGACGGCACGGTCGGTGGGAAAGCTATGAATATCCAATGATGCGTCGCTGCAGGGGTCGGCGGTGTTCGTATTCGGGATTTCCAGGATTACCTGGGACGCTGTCGCCTCTTCGGGCCGCTTTAACACAACGGCCACAGATCCGTAACCTGTTTCATCGGAAGTAAATCGGGAAAATTCATGGCGGTGCAGTGCCGTGACGCCGCGCCTGCACAGGTCTTTCGCAATTTTGGATGCCTGATCCGCCCAACAGGCAATGACATGATCCACCCGATGCGATGCCAGTAAATCCGCAGCCCGATCCAATAACGCGCAGACCGGCCACTGGCCATGCGTCAAGGTTTCGCAGGGGCCATGAATGCCAAAATAAATCGCGGCATGGGACGCAACTGTGGAATAGACGGAGCGCGTAAAATGCCGTGGCGAGGCGTATCGCCCCTGTGCTTCCAACATGCTGTCCAAAAAACTCACCGTGTTGTCCATGGGTCCCCAGGTGGATAAAAGCAGCAAGCCTGCACGCTTCAGCATGGCAGTGTCACGATCCGGCTGAGCGTCATGCAACGCGCGAAAAGCGTATTGACTGATACTATCCAAGCCCTGCAAGGCCGAGTCCAGGTCCGGATCAGTCGTTACCGCATGGTCAGTGTCCGCTGAATTCGAGCGGACGGGAGCATCGGATTGGGCTTGCACGGTTGCGGTCAGGTCCGCAGCATTGGCAAACTGATCGGTGTAAATTCCCCAACTACACACCGCTAATTTTGATTCAGTCATGCGGTTGCCTCCGTAACGGTGGGCAAATCGCGTGAAAATACCAGAGCCGTGTTATTTCCCCCAAACGCAAGATTGCAGGATAACGCTACGGCGAGGGGTTTGGCTGTCGCGGAAAGCACCAATGGCAACGAACATTGCGGATCAGGATCCCTGGAACCCGCATTGGGCGGCAACACGCCATGCCGCAGAGCCAGGAGACAAATCGCGGCTTCTATGGCCCCCGCAGCGCCAAACGTGTGACCGGTCAGCCGCTTGGTTGAACTTACGGGCGGGATACTTGAGTTGGACTCAAATACCTGGCTGAGAGCCGCAGCTTCCGTGATGTCGTTGTCGTGTGTGCCGGTGCCATGGGCGTTAATGTAATCAATACTGGACCTGGTTAAGCCCGCTTCCCGCAGGGCCTGCCGGATGGCCTGCGCGGCGGCGGCTCCATTGGGTTCGGGCTTGGTAATGTGATAGGCATCGCAGGTGGCGGAAAAGCCTCTGATATAACCCATCGGCTCGACGCCTCGGCGCTGGGCACTGGCCTCGGACTCCAGCAGCAGCATGGCTGAGCCTTCACCGACGGTAATGCCGGGCCGATTCCGGTCAAAAGGGCGACAGCCATCGGGCGACACCAGTCGCAGGGAATTAAATCCGGATATCAACAGTTGGCACAGAGCCTCGGTTCCTCCGGCAACCGCTAATTCGCAACGGCCGGCATGAAGGGCATCACATGCCGCCCCAATGGCCATGGCGGAACCTACGCAAGTTGTCAGATTCATATATCCCGGCCCCGCAAAACGATGCCGACGGGATAACAGGGAAAGCACTTCATAGGGCTGCATGCGGCGCATGAGATTGACATCCGCAGCATCGGCGTTGAGGCGATATTGCTGATAGTACCGTTCGGATAAATCCATTCCACAAACGGTCGTGGCGATAAAACATCCAATGGGTGGATCAGTGGAGATTTGGCGTTGCGGTAATCCAGCGCTTTGCAACGCCTCATCCGTGCTGATACACGCAAGTTGTTGCGTGCGCGAAAGCTTATTCCATAAGCGCGGCGGTAAATCCACAGGCCGGGTCAGCGGGGCGCAGGCGGCAACTTTTATGTGCTGCAATGCCGCGGGCAGCCTTCCGTCCCATGGCTTAAGCCTGTCGGCACCCGATAGAATTCCCTGCCAGGATTCAGCCGTACTATTTCCCTGCGCGGTAATCATGCCGACGCCGGTGACTGCGATAGGTTGAACATGTGCCACTAAAGTCATCAATTTCCGGAACAGGATATTTTATAAAGTTGTAACATTCGCCTCTCTGTATGAGGCCGCAGGGCCGGCCTGCTGCCCTTCAAGCTGCGCTGAAGCAACGCCCACACGGCGTATTTCGGCCGGCTTATTGGCCTGCAGCATCGCAATCAGCGGATTGGACAAATCCCAGACATGTCCCGCCAGAATATTAATAATGGCGGTCCGCATGACCGGATTTTTATCCGCGGAAAAAAAGAGGTTCCGCACGAGATCACGCTGATAAAACCGCTCCACAAACGCCCGAAACACACGCAGCCCCGCATCCATATCCGCCTGATACTGCCGCAACGCCGCGGGTTCCCCCCGACGCAACAGCGCGTCAATTCCATCGGCGGCTCGCGCTGCCGAGGTAATGGCCAGATGCACCCCGCTGGAAAATATCGGATCAAGAAAACCCGCCGCATCACCAATCAGCAGATGGTGAAGCCCGACTTTTTGATCACATTGATAACTGTAATCACTGGCCGCCCGGTACGCCGCCAGCGGAGTAGAGCGCGAAAGGCGATCATACAATGTCGGAGATTGCTTTACCGCCGCCCAGAACTGCCCGGGCAAATCAACATTCTTTTCAATGGCTTCACGTTTTAATACCACGCCGACACTCGTGCTGCCGTCCCGCAGCGGAATAAACCAGATCCATCCGTTGGCAATGAGGTGCATGGTTAAATATTGTCGTTCAAACGGATCAGCCGATTCCGTTGTGGGAATATTGGTAAAGTAATTGTAAATGGCGAGCCGGCCAAAGTCCGGAAGCACTTCCCGGCAGCGGAGCTTTTTCGCCAGAACGGCTGCTGCACCTGTGGCGTCTATGAGAAAATTGCAGCAATACGTTTGACCTGATTCACTGTGGAGCTTTACCGGCGATTGTTCTTCTTCCACATCTGTAATGGCCGTATTTTCATGAATTACGCACCCGCGCTGTTGTGCCACATCACGCAACTGCAGATCAAACGTTTCCCGCATCACATTAAATGTCGGTGGTTCTACGCCCTGACCCGGTAAGGCGAATCCGAATACTTCCAGGCGATTGGCCACGGGATCAAAAAATCTCGCGCCGTATTTCCCCTGATGGTGGGCCTGCATGTAGTGGCTGTCCATGCCGATACTTTGCAAAATGCTCATGCTGGCCGGCAGCAGCGATTCCCCAATATGATGTCGCGGATGAGAATCGCGATCAAAAATAATAACTGAATATCCTCGAACCGCCAGCAATGCTCCGGCCACCGCCCCAGCCGGGCCGCAACCGATAATGGCAATATCACTGTGGTTTTCCATGTCCCCATTTTCCGCGCATCGCTCGGCTTAAGCAAGCGATCTATTGCTGATACAGGCCATGCTTATGGATATACGCGATAACCGCTTGGGGAAGTTGCTCTGATAGCACTTGGCCATGCGCAACGGCCCGGCGAATGGCGGTGGCGGAAATGCTGTATTCCGGAATCTGGAGAATTCCGCCGATCACTTTCTTCCATAGATCAGCGGTGATATTTCCCGGCGGCAGGTCCGGCACGTTAAAACCCGATCGTGGCAAAATCGCGATGGGCGTGGAGGCCAGGATCGCATCGATTTCTTTCCAGGTGTGTAATGCCGGTAATTGATCCGCACCAACCAGCAGAATCAAGGTATCGCCGGGCCGATCGCGGCGAAGAATTGCCAGGGTATCAATAGTGTAGCTTGGTGCCGGACGCAGAAGCTCGACCGCCGACACTTCCATGCCAGGATCGTCCGCAATGGCTAAACGCAGCATGGCCAAGCGGTGTTGGGGTAGAGCGGAATTATGCCTTTCTAATTTATGTGGGGAGATATTGGCCGGCACAAACACGATGCGTTGGGCGTTCAGTGCGGTAAGCGCTGCGCGGGCCGTTTGCAGATGTCCGTTATGTACGGGATCAAACGTGCCGCCGAAAATTAAAAGTTTGGCCATCGTCATTGCTCATGTTGCGTGCAACTCCTAAACTGTCAGCACAACTTCCGGACTGTGCCGGAGGGTTTTTCAGGAGCCGCCGATGCGCATTTATACCCGCCAGGGGGATCAAGGCCAAACCAGTTTGTTTGATGGCACGCGTGTGAGTAAAGACAATATGCGATTGGCCACCTACGGTACCGTGGATGAATTAAACTCCTGGCTGGGAATGGCGGCTGCGATTTGCCCCCACGAACAATTGCGCGATCTGCTGAACCAATTGCAGCATCAATTATTTGATCTGGGCGCGGATTTGGCTACCCCTCTGGATTCACCCAATAGTTCGCGCGTAAATCGAATTCAGCCCCAACAGGCCACCGACCTGGAAAGGCATATCGATGCGGCCACCGCGGAACTTCCCCCCTTGAAGCAATTTATTCTGCCCGGCGGTTCACCGCTGGCGTCTCATCTGCATATTGCGCGAACCGTGTGTCGGCGGGCGGAGCGTCATCTGGTGGAACTCATGCGGCAAGAACCCACGGGCGAAGCTCCGCTGGTTTATCTTAATCGACTAAGCGACCTGCTGTTTGTACTGGCCCGATGGGCCAATAAGCTCGATGGGCACCGGGAAACTCATTGGCAGAAACAGCCATAGCGCAAAGGGAAACCAGTCCCGCTCGGCGCAATCGGCACCGAATTCACGGCACATCCCCGCCCCAATACCCGGAGGCATGGATTATGGCAGGTGGATGTTTATAAACATTTGATGGCCTCGGCCAAACAGTCATGCCGAGGTTGTACCGCTGCCGTCTTCAGCTAAATTAGCTGCATTTGCCGAATTTTTTCTTACCGTACTTCTTTTTGACTTTTTTCTTTTTCATACTATCGCTCGATTCCGTTTAATTCGTTCATTAACTGCATACGCCCGGCAGTTCTTAATTAGGTGTGGCAATTTAGCAGTTTTGGCGTAAATCGTCAAACCGGCATCCGCGCGTAGCGGTTTATAAATTAGCGTTGATTGGTCAAAAGAAGAGGCCCGAGTTACAATTACGCTCCTGATTTTTGAATCAGGAGCGTGGGCGATCTGAGATGTTATGTTCGTTGCGCTGGTGGAGGTTTTATGCCATTTCGCTGCCACGCTGTTGCCGCTGCTGCCGGGGCGTTGCTCTTTCCGGCTCTGTCCGCCCGCGCTAGCGCAGCCAATGCGGATTCTATTGTTCATGAACTTCCTGCCACCAGCGCTTTGTGTGTGATCTGCGCCAATGTGTCACATTTGGATCAGCGCGTCGGGCGACTTGAACGGCGCATTACGGGCCAGCAACCGCAATTTGATGAATTTTCCGCCTTGAAAATGGTGTTTGGGCCTTATTGGAAGTTGTCAGCGCCGATGGCATGGGTGCTTCCGTCACCGGCCAAAGGCAATATCCTGGAATTGCGCAAGTCCCTGGTGATTCTGCAGACGACCAATAGTGCAAAATTTACCGCCAGTCTCAAAAACGGGCCGGCCCGCGGCGGAATCACACCGGCTCAAATTGAAGGCTCTCCGGCCTTTATCGCCACGCGCGGAGCATGGACGTTTATTTCCGCATCACGGTCAACCTTAAAAATATATATGCAAGCCAAATCCCGCCTGGCACTGCCCGGCGACATGATGGCAGCGGTACGCCATGCAGATATTGCCGTTGAAGGCGACACGCGCGCCATCAAAAAAGAGCTATTCGAGCCGTCGCAAGCTTTATTGGGAGCGATGCCGGTGAATCACCAGTGGGTTGGTAGTCCGGCGCTTAATGCCATTCTGCACCAGATGGAAAATAAATTGACCGGTCAACTGAACACCGCGATCAGGCGAAGTGTGTTAACGCTGCACTTGGGCCGGCGGGCAGTGATCATCAATCTGACCGCTGCTTTTCATGCACGAACTCCCATTGGCCGCCTTTTCGCCGCCCAGAATCCCTTGGCGGCAAATGCCTTGGCCGGCCTGCCAAATCTGCGCTATTTTGCGCTGTATGCCGACAGTATCAATGGAACCGCCGTGGCCAAATGGTTAAGAACGCTGCTGCCCGCCAACGTGCACAGCGGTCCGGCCGATCCAGTGCAAAAGCCCTCCAAAGCCAATATAGAAATTCAGAATATTTTAACGGCTATCGCCAATCACACCGGCACAGCCGCTATTATGCCGGCACCCGCCACGCCGGCCGGTGCTGCAGATCTGGTAAATCCATGGGATGCAGGCCCCGACATGATTCTTATGCACACTTCACATCCCAAGACTGAAATAGGTGCTCTGGCGGATTGCCTTAGCCGTGCCACCGCTACGCGAATTAAACACGGTAGCACCGCTGGTACAGCCGATCATAAGGCTTCCGCGCATAGCAACATCATGGGCTATCCAGCCATTAGCATTAATCT
>JAKAZF010000152.1 GCA_021826605.1 Planctomycetota bacterium
TACCGCCGGCTGGCTGAGTTTACGCAGATGTGCCGCCCGTGTAATACTCTTCTCCTCGGCAACAGCTATAAAAATTCGTAAATGGTTCAAGTTCATTGCCCGATGCCCTTTTTCCGAAAAACTGAATCTAACTGTCCATAATAACTACCGCATCGCACGCGGCCACAGACGACAACACAACCTTTACGGCCCGGCGGCCGCAGATCAAGCGATCGATCGTATTGGCGGGCCCCATCGCAATGCAACTACCCAACGATGAGCAAATCCCCGCTCCGGTGAGATACCGCCCCCCACTCCTGAAATCTTCTTGATTTCACATCTTTATTACATGCCCCACTTAAGTGCGTCCCTGCAAATCTCGCCCGGTAAGCACGGCAAATGGATTTTAAGGATAGCCGCAGTACCGCCCAGTTTCAAAAATCTGGTTTGTGCCGGGCGTTTACCGGTCTGCTTCCCCCTCCAGCTTGTCGATCGCCCATGAAATGGTTGACCAGACAAGCAAGAAGTTAGCTTGCTTGCGTCGAGCATACGATAAATTAATAGGATATTACTATCAACCCAACCATAATAAAATTCGGTATTGCCAAAAGTTATGCACTGCGCGCAAACACCAATTGATCGTCTGCAGTGATGTTTATTTGGACGAAATCCCCGACCACAATAAAGCTGAACCGAGCGGGAATTCGCACGTTTGAGCATCCACACTCGCTGCTCATCAGCGGCAGAACTATGTTAATTCAGTGCGATTGCACCGCAGCATACCTGTAAACGCCCTCGTGGCCGGAGGTACGATGCCTTCAATCGTCATGGGCGACGACCGACTTCCGTCAGCAAATTTCTGACCCAAACATCTGAGTGGCACAAACTTTGCGTTCCACCTCGCTGCATGAGACCGCTCAGGTAATGGGCGCTTTCATGACGTTGCCGACTTCCGGCGTTTCGCGCGGCTGACCTGTGGTTGGCAGCATGGCGGTTTTGGGACCGGACAGACCTGTTAACAAGTGTTTATGACGCTGTTTGTTTTTTTTTGAGGAGTTTTTTCATGATTAAATGGGCACCGAAATCATCAAGAAAATGGATGTTGATGGGTATTGCAACCATAGGCACCTCTTTCGCGCCCGCTTTCGCCGGGATCCCGTCTCCCGGCATGAAGGCCAGTGCATTGACCGTTACCCAACTGGAGGCCGAGATCAATGCCCTGCAGAGTCAGGTCAAGGCATTGCAAAGTGGGCAGAAGAGTGTGCAGCAGTCGGAAGAATCAGCCGCTGAAGTGCGGCAGATCGTCAAGCAGGTGCTTTCCGATGCCAAAACCCGCTCGCAATACATGGGTAACGCCCTTGAAGCCGGTTACAACAATGGCTTCTTTATCCAGAGCGCCAACAAAGAATTCAATTTGACCATCAATGGCTACCTGCAATACCGCTACACATGGTCGCAGGCCCAGCGGGGCGACAATGTAACGGCCACGGGCAGCCCCATTCCGTCATCCGACACCGGCAACACCAATGGCTTTGATGCCCGCCGGGCGCGGTTGATCCTTTCCGGTTATGCCTTCAAAAATATCATCTATTCAATTTCAGGTGATTTTGCCAGCGGCAGCGGATTGGGCAACAGCTTTCAGATTCTGGACACCTGGATCGGTTATGAATTTAATCCGGGTTTTATGATCCGCACCGGTTCCATGCTGGTGCCATTCACCCATGTGGAATACTACAGCTCAGGTACAGAATTTCCGGAATTTGCCGCTGCTGAAGCACCCTTTGACCCGGTGCGGTCGTTGGCATTGGATGTTTCCGGCAACTTGGATCACAACAAGTTCTTTTATGATGCCCAGGTGAACAACGGCTCCAAGGCCAACAATCTCGATGGCAGCGCCAATGTGAGTACCAGTACCAATCTGGATAACCGCATGGGCTTTTATGCCCGCGTGCAGTACGCCGGGGCCGGTACCAATGCCGATTTCACCGATTCGCCGGATGTGTCATGGCACAAGCACCTGGTCTGGGCCGTTGGTGCCGCCGCAGGTTATGAAGAGCAGAATTCGTCGGCCGGTGTCTATCCCGCTCCGCAAGGCTCGTTGGCACTTGCGGGGTTGGCCACTCCCAATAACGGCTATCTTGGTGGGGTAACTGCCAGCGGATCGCTGTATCGCGCTACCGTTGACGCCCACATGAAGTATCGCGGCCTGGCATTGAATGGTGCCATTTACTATCAACAATACAATGCCGCCACACCCGGTGCCGGTGGCAGCACCGCCCTGCTTTACAAAACCTATGGAACCGGCAGCGTATGGCAGCTTGGTGCCTATGGCGAAGCGGGCTACTTTATTGTGCCGCACAAGTGGGAACTGGCCGCCCGCATTGGCGACCTGACCACCGATGGGCAAGGCAAGCAGTCGATGGAATACACGGCTGGCGTGAATTACTACATCTTTGGCGAAAATGCTAAACTGCAGGCCGCCTTCACATACCTGCCCAATGCGGCGTACAGCAGTCCGAATATCGGCTCAAACGCCAACACGCAGGATTTCATCACGCAGGTGCAATTGCAGGTGAAGTTCTAATCTGACCACATCACGGCGAACCACGCCGTGACCAACATCAAAACTCTCCCAGGGCGGGCCAGCATGGCCCGCCCTTTTTCTTCGGTCAAATTCATCTTCAGAGGCCCTGCCGAGATGGTGGCCGTTTCCAAAAGCAGCTTTGCTGATGCGTATATAGCCCATTTAGCTTGAGTTTTGCCAGAAATGCAGCGGTGAATATTTGCATCGCTGCCAAATTTTGCTGCCTTATCATCCTTAACGCGATTACCATGTAATATCGCCAAGCGGACCATCTTGGATGGAGTTGAAGTATGCCATTGACAAAAACCATACATAAAGTGGGAAACGGCAGCGCCTTACCGTTGGACAATACCATCATAGATATGGTAGGACTGCACGTTGGAGACCAGGTGCAGATTACCGTTGATGGACCGTAGTTGATCGTCACGCCGACACAAGCCGGTATCGGCAAGGAAAGATTGGAAAAATCGCTCGCCACATTTCGTAGTCGCTATGCCCGTGCGCTGGCGGAACTTGCCAAGTGACGCGTAGTGCCATTCGATTTTCAACCATTGATGAGGTTGTAGCTATTCACGACGACGCACTTGATGGCCACGGGGGCCTGGCCGGAATTCGTGACCGCAGACCGTTGAAATCGGCGTTCATGACCGCGCGGGCTTTGGGCAAATATCTGCACCGGGACATTCCGGCGAGGGCTGCGGCGTACGCACTCCGTATTTGTCAGGCCCATGCCTTTTACGATGGCAACAAGCAGTCCGCGGTTTTATCAGGTTTTACTTTTCTCGATAACAATGGTTACGACCTGACCGCCTCGGATGACGACGTGATTACGCTGGGGCTCGGCGTCGCCTATGGCACCATCGACAAAGCCGATGCCACCATCTGGATACGAAATTTTTCCCGGCGTGCTGGTAAATAATATTTAACAATCACCCGCCATTCATGCCGCGCTGATAAAGATTACCTGCACAGGCCGCATGGCCTTCCGAAGCTCAACACTTTTATGCCAGTCCGAAATGCGCCGCATTCTTTTTAATATAGTGATGCCATTCGGCTGGTACATTTTCTTCGGCAAAGATCGCCTTAACCGGACACTCGGCAACACATAGGCCGCAACCGATGCATTCGGCTGGATTGATATATAGCTGTTCAGCATTTTCGCATTCGGACTCATCCTTACGTGGGTGAATGCAATCGGCAGGGCATACAGCAACACATGCCGCATCTTTTGTTCCAATGCATGGCTCAGTTATTACGTAAGCACTCATGAAATAATCTCCAATTTCAGTTCGCTTCCAGTGATGCCGTTCGTCAATGTAAAACGATTCCGTTTCGGAATTGATACCCCATCCCCTCCAACGCATTTTGCGCCGCTTTCCGGATATCCCCGTCCGGATCATCCAACATTTTCATAATGGAGTCCGGCGAGGATTTAATTTGCCCAAGCGCCATCACCGCAGCACGACGCACATCGGGCTGATCATGATCGAGAAGCGGTACCAACTTTGGGGCGGCGGGAATTCGCTTACGCGCCGCAACCATCGCCGCCTCTTTGACCACCTCCCAAGCGGGGTCGGACAGTGCGCGAACGATGCCGTCCGACGTGAGTTCAACAGAAAATTTATCCAACGCGATAACCGCTTCCTGGCGGACCTGCCAGTCGCTGTCATCGAGCATCCCGACGAGAATTTTTGCATTCATCTCGGAATGGACCAAGGCCAGAGCGCCAACGGCCAAACGCCGAACGTACGCGTCCTCATCTCCCAGCGCGGAAACCAGGACGGGTACCGCCTGCGGGTGCTGCATAAACCCCAAGGCCATAACGACTTCGCGACGGACGTCGACATCCGGATCACCGGCCAGACTGGTCAAAAGCGGAATCGCCTCAACAATACGCAATTCCCGGAGACCAAAGACCGCTCCCGCCCGAATGCGCCCTTCGGGGCTCCTGGCGGCCTCCATCAACGGAGGGCCAGCGGCGGGATCGCGAAATTCACGCAATGCCGACTTGGCTGCCGCCCGGACGTCTGCGGAATCGTCCGTGAGGCATGTGACGATGAAGGGTATCGCCTCCGGATCACCGAGTTCCTCGAGATACCGCAGCGCCAGCCTTTTGATGGCGACATCATCGTCAGATAGGGCCCGGCACAGAATGGCTAGATGGCGTCCATCAACTTGATCGTCAAGCTCGGTCATTGCAAGCCTTCGGACCGCCACATCATCGCTGGAAAGCCGCACGTCGATATCGGAATATCCGCTGGTGTCAGTTGACATGATATCACCTCAAAAGATACGGTATGTTCACAGTTACTGCGTTGGCGGGACAATCAACCTGGCAGGGAGTGCAGTACCAGCACTCGTCACGTGCCATATATGCTTTACGTGTGTCCGGGTTGATGGCGAGCGCATCGAGCGGACAGACTTCCACACATACGCGACATCCTTCGATGCACTTTGACTGATCGACAACAACGGGCAAATCAAAATGTTGGGTTGCCTGCGGCATAGATATATCTCCTTCTAAAACGGAACGTCTCGCCATTGCGACTTCGTATCGCGCTGGCACATGGCAGTAAATTCAGACGGCTTGAGTGATGGTCGATGACTCATCAATTCGGAGCCGACTGTAAGATTCGCGATCGTCCTTTTCCAGCGGCACCACATAAGGCGCAACCGGGCGTTTGATGAATTCCATATTGCCGTCGGGGGTGCGACGCAGATTTTGATGAACGAACCAGTTGGCGTTATCCGAAACCGGATACTCAACGCGGTAATGATAAAGCCCCCACCTGCTCTCGGTGCGGTTGAGGGAGGCTCGTGCCGCCATCTCCGCACAGTCACGGATAAAGTGCGCTTCCATCGCGCGCATTAAATCGTGCGGATTTCTGGCACCCATCTGGTCCAGATCGGCCTTGGCGCGAATGAAATGCTCCAACCCAATCTCCATACGAGTCGTCAATTTGGGTGGTTGGAGGTAGTCATTTACCATCCGGCGCAACTTGTATTCAACTTGATGGTGCGGATACCCATCGGGCTGCGACAACGGTCGGAGCACGCGGTCGCGTTCGGCTTCAACCTGAGCAGGATCGATCTTCGGTTCAGAGACGGTTTTTACGTACTCGACGGCGTGTTGGGCGCAGATTTTTCCAAACGTAAATGCGCCGAGAAGGTAATTATGCGGTATTGACGCCATATCGCCAGCGGCATACAGGCCAGGCACCGTTGTCTCGCCGTTTTCATTAATCCAGACGCCTGATGCACTGTGGCCGCTGCAGAGACCTATTTCACTGATGTGCATTTCCACCATGTCATGACGGTAGCTTTTTCCTCGATTGGCGTGAAACAATCCGCGAGAAGGGCGTTCCGTCGTATGCATGATGCGCTCAATTTCCGAGATGGTTTCATCCGCCAGATGGTTCATTTTCAAGTAGACGGGGCCCTTGCCTGAATGGAGCTCGCGGTAAAACTCCATCATCATCTGACCGCTCCAATAGTCACATTGGATAAAGCGATGCCCCTGGGCGTTGACGGTATGACCGCCAAATGGGCCTGCCACATAGGCGCATGCCGGGCCGTTATAGTCTTTTATTAAAGGGTTAATTTGGAAACACTCGATGTTTGAAAGTTCGGCACCGGCATGGAACGCCATCGAGTAGCCATCGCCCGCATTGGTTGGCATCTCATAGGTGCCGTAGAGGTATCCCGATGCGGGAAGGCCAAGCCGACCACACGCGCCGCAGGCCAGGATAACCGCCTTAGCGCGGATGATGACGAATTCGCCGGTGCGGGTATTAAACCCCATAGCACCGGCAATACGACCTGCGTCCAGAATCAGGCGGGTTGCCATGATCCGGTTTTCAACGCGCACGCCGACGCGTCGTATCTTACGGCAGAGAATTTTCTTCAGGTCGTAGCCTTCGGGCATGGGAAGCACGTAGCGACCGTTGTGGTGAACTTTTTTCATGTCAAATTCGCCTGTGCTGGTCTTTTGAAATTTGACACCCCAGGAATCCAATTCCGACACCATCGCAGCACTGTTTTGCGCATATCTGAGCAGCGCCCGCTGGTTGACGATGCCATCATTGGCAAGCGTTATTTCCTTGACATAATCCTCCGGCTCTGCGTGTCCCGGCATGACTGCGTTATTCAAACCGTCCATGCCCATGGTGATCGCACCGCTGCGTCTGATATTGGCCTTTTCGAGCAGGAGAATG
>JAKAZF010000153.1 GCA_021826605.1 Planctomycetota bacterium
GTACAATGTATTCCTTTGACCCAAGCTACAGTTCCGCATCATATATTTCGGACGGGCTGGCAATTAATGGTCAGGGTCAGGTCGCGGGCGTCGAGGGAAGCTCGTCGGGTTATCAGACTTTTTTATGGACGCCATCACAAAAGAACGGCGTGCCCGGTTCCTTGGCCAACCTGAATATTCCCAAGGATGCCGGTACATGGATATATGGAATGAATAGTAGTGGTCAGGTAGTCGGAGAGTCTGGAAGTGTTACACCTTCGGAGGCTTTTCTCTGGACACCTGATGCGCCCAACGGAACGACCGGCTCAACCCAACAACTCGGATTTCTGCCGGGCACAACGAACAGTTGGGCCGGCGACATCAACGACAACGGCGAAGTGGTCGGTAGCAGCGGCAACATGGCATTTATCTGGACGCCAAGCGGGGGCATGCAGGCACTTGCCACTCCCGCCGGGGACGGAAGTGCTGCTGACGGAGTTAATTCGGCTGGTGAAATCGCCGGTTACATCACAACCAGTAGCACAGTTGGCGGCGCGACCGAACTCAATTATCGTGCCGCAATCTGGACGGCTGCTGGCATACAAATTCTACCTACCTTGGGCGGGCAGAACAGCGCAGCGGCGGCTATTAACGCGGCGGGAGAGGTCGTCGGGTGGAGTCAAGCCAGCGACGGAAGTTATGATGTCTTTGCCTACCAGAATGGGGTCATGACGGACCTGAATGTATTAACCGGCTACCAATTCGGATCCGTGTATGGCATTAATGATTCCGGCCAGATCATCACAGACTACACCGATGCGTCAAATCATCGTACCGCATACTTACTTACCCCGGTCGTAACGCCTGAACCAGGTAGTGCCAGTATTATGCTGCTGCTCACCCTCGGGTCGGTGATTTTGTTGAAGAAGCGCCGGTTGCGCCATGTATTGGAGCCGGAAATTTCCGCACAGCCCGGCAGATCGAATTGATCCCGGTTTTTCTTACGTTGACTTCCCAGTATCCCCCGGGCGCTCTATGATTTGGCCCGGTGGTTTTGGTGCGCCCTGAAGGGGGTCATGGCGATTTGGCTGGTGATCTTTGCCGGGGTATTTTGAGCGGGACTGTGACGAACATAAAAGACAGCAGACAAAACTCCCTGGTGCACACATTGGCGCTACGCGGAAAATTTCGCGCCGCGGTGGCGGTGGCGGTTCTTGGGGCCGCGGGCACCGGTCTTGGTCTAGTGCAGGCGCAAACATTTGAGCAGCCGATCAGTCCGACCATTTATCCGATTCTCAAACCCACGGGCACCATCGGTGTGCCGCTGGTGGTGGCGGCTGAGCATACAACCACGTGGCAAAACAATGGGGGAACCCTGCATCTGCTGGCTGCGGGGCATGTGCGGGTGGATGTCGGCTATCGCAGGCTTTCGGCTGATCATGCGGTAATTTGGTTGTATCCGCAGGGGCAGCAGCGGTCTGGATTTTTCAAGGTGCGGATATTTCTGGCCGGGCATGTCGTGATCCGTGAAGGTGCTGGGAATGCGGCGGTAAGCACCGCTAAGGAAATGGTGGTAACCACACGCATTACCTCACGCGTGCGGTTATCCGGGCCGCCGCCGATTGCCCGCGACGAATCTAAAAATGCCCTGGTGATTCGCGGAAGAAAACTCATTGAAAAATTATCCACGTCTCCGCAGGGGCAAATGGCGATTCCGACTATTGAAATATCGCCCACGGAATTGGCCCTGCGCAATGGCTGGTTTGCCGGCGGATCACGCGTAGCGGTTGCGCCGATTCCTGTGGCACCCATCCAGGCAGTATCGACCGCTAAATCCAAGCCGATAAAACCCGCCATCGCTCCGCCGACGCCTATGATTATGGCCACGGGCAATATCATCAAAGAGGAAGTTATTGGCGATCAACGTCTGACGGTGGCCAAAGGCGAATTTTATCTCTTCCGACAGGTGCCCGGTCATAACGCTCTGGAGTTGCGCGCCAATAATGCAGTGATGTTCAGCGCTGCTGGACACTCCTCGCCGGGCAGCCTGAAAGCCGCTGGTCCGCAAACTGCCCCGTTTGCGCGTAAGGTACAGGGCGTATATCTTGAAGGTGATGTGACGGTTACCTCCGGAGAGCAGACGCTCCATGCGAATCAGGTCTATTTTGATTTCACTACGAATCGGGCGATACTGCTTCATGCGGTATTAAGTTCAGAAGATATGAAGGCCAATTCGCCACTGTATATGCGAGCCAAAGAGATTATCCAACTCGCTCAGGGACAATTTGAAGCCAAATCGGTGAAATTATCGACGGATGAATTTTATCAGCCGCACTATTATATCGGTGCCGGGGCCATGACCGTGCGCAGCGTTGCAGCGCCGGCACCGCCGGGCACCAAACCCAAAACCGCGTACTATGCCTTTTCCGCCACCAATACCACCGCCAATTTTCTGGGCGTCCCGTTTTTCTATTGGCCGTATGTTTCAGGCACCACGCGGCAAAATCCGTCACCGCTGAAATCCGTGAGCGTGGGCAACTCCAGCATTTTCGGAGCCACGGTGCAAACCGACTGGGATCTGCTGTCATTATTGGGAATCAACCCGCCCGGGGGCGTAGAAGCGGATTTTAATCTTAATGAATACTCCAGCCGCGGGCCGGCTACGGGGATCAACGCGCGTTACAACATCGACGGGATGCACGGTGTCGTGAATAGCGCGGTGATGTATGACACCGGCACCGACCAGCTTGGAGCTAATCGGGACAATTTACCGGTCAGTCAGCACACGCGCGGCTATATTTCCTTCCGGCACATGCAGCAACTTTCAAATCAGTGGACCGTAGCGGTGGAGGGTAGTTACGTTTCCGATCCGAATTATCTTGAACAGTATTTTCAAAGCATCTACGCCACAGCGCCCGAACAACAGACGTCCATTTACGTCAAACAGCAGCATGACACGGAAGCATTTACTGCACTGGGAAAATGGAATCTCACCGGTTTTATAACTAATGCGGATCTGGAAAACAATGAGTTCACCGTCCAACGCTATCCGGAAGCGCATTATTACCGGGAGGGGGATAAAATTCTCGGCCTGTTCACCTATTTCAGTGACAGCAGCGGCGGAATCATGAATGATCAGTTCAGCAACACCACGTCAGGTGTGCGGGCGTTGGAACTGAATTTTCCGGGATTAAATCCCAATGAAACCTTCTCGCAATATTACTTAAGCAATGGCTGGACCGATCAACCCGTCGCCCGATTGGATTCCCGACAGGAAATCGACTTTCCCATGGCGGTTGGCCCGGTGCAGTTTGACCCGTTTGTCAGCGGACGCCTGACGTACTGGGACACGAGTTTCCCGGTGGTTAACAATCAGTTGGGCGGCGGCACAACCCGGGCGTGGGGAACAGTCGGGTTCCGCAGTTCGACCACATTCTGGAAACTCTATCCGGATGTGAAGTCCGATTTACTGGATATTGATCAGTTGCGGCATATCATTGAGCCGGAGGTCAGCATGTTTGCCACCGGAGCCAACGTGCAGCAGGGATATCTTCAGCCTTTTGACCGCAATGTGGAAGGTATCACGGATGCCAGCGGTGCGGAATTCGCATTGCGTCAAACCCTGCAAACCAAACGTGGACGCAGGGGACACCGGCAGATTGTGGACTGGATTACATTTAACGTGGCGGCGGATGTGTTTTGGAATCATAATTTATCCGGCCCTTTTAATCCGAATAATCCGCAATACGCAGGGGCACCATTTTCCACCAGTGATTTTGGCAATCCGCTGATCGGCTACTACGACTGGAGCCGCCCCGAATTAAGCCAGATTGCCGACAGCATTGATGCCAATTTCTCGTGGCGCATCGGTGCGAACGTGGAATTCCTGGCGGATGAAAGCTGGAATATTGATTTGCAGCAGCTTGAGCAGCTCGACTCGGGCGTGGAAGTGAATCAATCACCGAATTTAAGTTACTTCCTGGGGAATCGGTATATCCGGGCGGTGGATTCAGACCAATGGACAGCCGCGATTTCCTATAAACTCACGCGTAAATACACCGTCGCCGCTTCGGAAAGTTACGATTTTGCCCTTAATCATAATGTCACGACAGACTTTACACTGGTGCGGGAAATTCCACGATTTTATGTCGGCATAACATTGGCCTATAATGCTGATACGGCCACCACAGCTGCCATGGTCAGCTTCTGGCCGGCAGGATTCCCGCAGGCGGGCATTACGAATCAGCAGGCGCTACAAACCGTCGCGCCGTAAAGTGTGGGGTAGCATGTATGATGGTCAAATTGGGACTCTACGGATTCCTTTTCGCCGTAACACTGGCCGCCGGGCCTGCCTTAGCCGCAGGCGTTGATAACGGCATGATGCCCTTGCCCACGCCCAGCTTCGGAGGTGGCAATAACGCCAATCTTGAAGGAACAGCCGCCGCGCAAACTCTGGCGGCCTACCACGCTCATAAGCGGGCTTGGCACCTTATTACGGACTTCGGGTATTTTAATGATTACTGGTTTCGGTATCACGATGTATCGCCCAACCGCCCCAATCTGCAAAACGTCACACGAATCAGCCTGAGCCTGGAAAAATGGGGAACGGTATACCTGCGGACATTTGAAGATTATTCCTATGATGTTCGCAATCCGTACATCAACGCGTTATCACGGGGAGTCGCCGGGCAACCCGTTGCGGGCGGCAACGTCGGCTATGTTCCATCCAGCAATTTTACTGAAGCTGATATCACCATCGGGTATCAATATGACATCATGGACATTTTCCGATTTGATGCCGGTTATACCAATTATATTACACCCGTGAGCCAATATTTTGTCCCATCCGCTGATCCTCTGGCTAACCGGAATATCGGCCACGGGCAGACCGACAGTCAAGAGGCGTACATCCGCCTGAGCCTCAATGACAGCCGCTATTTAGGCCAGTTTGCATTTCAACCGTTTGTGCTGGTAGGCTTTGATTATAATGGAGCTTACTATACCAGCGGGGCCGGGCAATATTTTGAAGTGGGAATAAATCCGATTTTTGTGGTTCCCCATACGGGCGGCCTTACCATTTATTCGCCGGTGAGCGTTTCATTTATCCATGATGAAAAACGTCTGGATGTCAATGAAAGAACTTTTCGTGACGGCTACCTCGGCACGTTTGTCGGCACGGTTCTGACTTACCCGTTAAATGGAATATTTCATATTCCGGTCAACCGAGGCCATTATGAAGTTGGTGCCGTGATCAACAGTATTTTTGCGGGAACTCGGTATGCTCAACCGGCCGGAACGCACAGCGATGCCACCATACTGGGATTATTTATCCGCATGAGTTATTAAGCGGCTTTTACGCCGACCGTCGGCTTCGGGTAACATGGAAGAATGATTGCTCCGTTGCAGGTTATTATTCTTCTTTTGATGGTGGCGGCATTTGACGCTGCCCCCCAGCGCCCACCCATTCACCTGTCTGGTTTCATGGTGGTTCTGCTGGTAATTTTAGCCCACGGCGGACTGCTGATCCGGGGTCGGCGGCGATTCACACGCCTGGACCAGCAGTTGCGCACCGGCGGTATCTCAAGTTTTGAAGCTGCCGGGATAATTCAAAAAACGCTTCGCCGTCTGATCGCATTAAACACAGCGCTTCTGGCGGCGGATTTGTGGGTATTCGGATTCGGCTATCTGGTTAAGTACCACTGGAATACCGCCAATATTCCCATGTTGTCATCGATCGTCTGGCTGATCGCCCCGGTGCTGACCTGGCTGGCGATCTGGTATCTGGAATATCCGCTGGAAGTGCGGATTCATGGCATAACCGAACTTTCCCAGGGGGATGGTGATTTTCCGATTCATCCCATGCCCTCGCGCCTGCAATACGTCAATATGCAGTTCCGCCATGGATTATCGCTGCTGGTTGTGCTCCTGGGGTTTGACTTGCTGACGGTTCCGCTTACAGCGCTGCTGGAGCATCTGAACCTGGGGAATTGGTCGGCCATCGCATCGGTGGTGCCGGCCATGATACTGTTTCTTATTTTGCCGGCGATTGTGGTGCGTTATTGGCGGACAACCCGGCTTCCGTCCGGGCCGCTGCGCACACGATTGGAGGATTTATCCCGTCGCAAAAAAGTTGGATTCATGGATATACGAATATGGAATACCTATTACCGGATTCCCAATGCGGCGATCCTGGGATTGCTGCCCTGGTGCCGATATTTTCTTCTTACAGACCTGCTTCTGGAACGCCTGGAACCGCGGCAGGTAGAAGCGGTCTTTGCCCATGAAGTAGGACATGGGTACCACCGGCATATCTGGTGGTACCTTCTGACCTTTACTGCCGCGGATTTACTGGGTACGGGAATATCTTTGGGGGCCGGCAATTACTGGGCTTTAAGCGACAGCTCCGCCATGCTCCTGAATTTTTTCATTGTCGGCCTTCTGCTGGTTTTCGGCTTTTCTCAGGTGAGCCGATTATGCGAACACCAGGCGGACTGGTTTGCCGCCCGGCACATCGCCGACCGCGTGGGCGATGGGGTTCAGGCACCAGTGGCCTGTGCGATGGCATTTTCCCCGCACGGTGATACGGATATTTCCACACCGCCTGCCGATGAACTTGCCCCCATCCCGCAGGAAACGCCGGCCCAGGCCGGTGCAAGAATCTTTTCCGAAAGCCTTACCCTGATTATGGGCGTTGCCAATCGACCACGCGATCGTGCCGGATGGATGCATCCGAGCATGCAAAATCGGGTAGACCTGCTGACCGCACTGGCTGAATCTCCAAAT
>JAKAZF010000154.1:0-425 GCA_021826605.1 Planctomycetota bacterium
CGTTCATACTGAATATTCCCGGCAAACCCGATGGGACCATTGACCGCAAGGAGCAACTCATTCTTGAAAAAATAGGTGAATGGTTCGCCATTAATGGCGAAGCCATTTACGCCACCCGACCATGGAAAATCTTCGGCGAAGGGGCCACGCAAGTCGCAAAGGGCTGGGGTAACGGATACAAAACCATTAAGAATTTAGGCCCAGATGACATCCGGTTTACCCGCAACAAAGCAAATACGGCCATTTACGCCATTTTCCTTGGTTGGCCGGACGCCGGTGGCTTTGAGGTTAAGGCATTTGGCACGGCGAGTCATACAAACCCGGGCAAAATCGTCAATGTGAGTCTGCTTGGGACCGAGGAAAAACTCCAATGGCGGCAATCCGCTGCCGGGCTGCATGTCGCCATGCCGAAATACCGCCCTTCG
>JAKAZF010000154.1:435-6742 GCA_021826605.1 Planctomycetota bacterium
GAAAATTGCACTGGCATAATGGCGTTTTAGCGGCGAAAACAATAGTGTCGGGCGTGGCCGGTGTCTGCGTGCGCAAAACACGTTACCGTCCATCGCGGCCCGTCCGCCATCGACCAAATTATCAACCACCGGCAAGCCGGTGGCTGTATATTTTTATTTAACCTTTTATAAAGGTTGTGTGGTAATGTATTTTTAATATATTCATCCATGGGCAACTTGCGCATGCACGCTTAAGTCGCAGGCCCATACGCGCAAAGACCGACGTTTCGGGTTGACAATCCGCGCTAAATTTTATAGAAGCGGGGAATTGCAGCGCGGCGCACGCATCCTTCGGCTGGTCAAACCCTCCGATTATCCAGTGCGCCCCGCGTGTTTGTGCTCTGGAAATGTGGAAGATTCGGGGAACTAAGCCGTGCCAAAGCATTGGATAAAGCGTTTATTTTTGTCGTGGGCATTATTCATCCTCGCCAGCACACTCGCGGGGTGCAGCACACACAGCCACGGTAAGGCCGTCAGCCTCCTGGCGAAGATTAAAGCCCGTGGCTACATCACCGTGGGCTACGCGGATGAGGCCCCGTTTGCCTACATTGACCCTAAAACTGGAAAACTCACTGGAGAATCGCCGACCGTCCTGCGTGCGGTGATGAATAAACTCGGCGTGAAGCATATCCGCGGTGTACTGACGAATTTTGGGGCGTTGATTCCCGCTCTCAAGGCCGGACGCTTTGATGTCATCGCCGCCGGTATGTATATCACGCCGCTGCGTTGCAGGCAGATTGCCTTTTCCAATCCCACGTTTGCCATTGGCGACGGATTTGTTGTCAAAAAAGGTAATCCGCTCCATCTGCACAGCTATTCCAATTTTTTACATCATCCCCATCGGCTTCTCGGCGTGGTGCAGGGGGCCATTGAATACAATTACGCGCGTCAGCTTGGCATTCCAAAGCAGCAGATAAGGCTCTTTCCCGACGCCCCCAGCGCCCTGGCGGCCGTCGAGAACGGGCGGGTCAACGCCTACGCCGCCACCGAACTTACCGTGCGCCGCCTGGTGCGACAATCGCACGGAGCCGGGGTAGAGGCCGCTTCTCCATTTCATAATCCCGTTATCCATGGCGTGAAGCAATTGGGGTATGGCGCGTTTGGTTTCCGGCGGGCCAACGTCAAGTTGCGTCGCGCCGTTGATCGCATACTTAAATCATACGTCCCTTCCCGGCAGCATCTACAGGCGGTCAAACGCTTCGGTTTCACCGCCGCCGACATGCCCGGCAAGGTGACGGCCGATCAGTTATGCGGTTGCAAAAGTCAGGCCCGCCGCCGGACCAAATGAGGATATGTGGACGTAACCTGTGCGGAATCGAAAAGTTGTTGAAAAGTGATTGGCCCTGATACATGACCCGTTTTTTACACATGCTGATTCCGTTGCTCCATGGAGCACTGGTTACCATTGAGGTAACCGCCGGCGCGGTGGCGCTGTGTATCATCGCCGCGTCCATTGCGGCTCTGGCTCGCTTAAGCATTGGCCCCGTGACGTGGATGGCCCGAATTTATATTGAATTATTTCGCGGCACATCTGCCATGATTCAGCTCTTCTGGGTGTTTTATGTATTGCCATTTTTTCATGTAAATCTCTCCCCTATGCTCTCCGCCATTCTGGTACTGGGATTAAATGGCGGCGCTTATGGTGCGGAAATCATTCGCGGGGCCGTCAATGCCGTTCCGCGCGGGCAACTCGATGCCGCCGTTGCGCTCAATATGCCGCGCTTCAGCCGCATACGGTCTATCATCGTCCCACAGGCACTGCCAAGGATCATCCCACCCTTGGCCAATTTATTTATTGACATCCTCAAAAATAGTGCGCTCGCCGGGCTGGTGACGGTCAGTGATTTAACCTTCCAGGCCCAGGTGCAGCGGGAATCTACCCTCGCCAGCGGAGAAGTGTACGGCGTGGTTATTTTGATGTACTTCGCATTGGCCATGGTAATCAGCCTCATCATGCGTTTTATCGAGCGGCGCGTTCGCTTTCCGGTCGGGAGCCGTGCATGACGTGGAACTGGACATTCGCCTGGCATGTGCTTCCCACCCTTTTGCAGGGCCTGGTGGTGACAGTTGAGGCGACTCTCGCCGGTATGTTTCTCGCCCTGCTTATTGGTCTGGGCTGGGCGGGAATGCTTCTGAGCGGACGGCGCATGCTGGTGTGGCCCGCCCGGGCAATTGTGGAATTTATCCGCAACACGCCGCTGCTGATTCAATTATTTTTTATATATTATGTACTGCCGCAATTTCATGTGGAAATGTCGGCGCTGCTTACCGGCATGATCGCGCTGGGTGTCAACTATAGCGCCTACACCGCCGAAGTTTACCGGGCGGGCTTTCAAAGTGTGCCTCGCGGACAGCGTGATGCCGCCGTTGCCTTGAATCTGCCTCCGCACCGGGCCTATTTTGATGTGATTCTGCCGCAGGCCGTCATCCCCATGATCCCCGCGCTGGGTAATAACCTGGTGGCGATGTTCAAAGATACGCCGCTGTTATCCACCATTACGGTCGGTGAAATGATGCAAAAGGCACTGGTCATTGGCGATAACACGTTTCGCTATCTCGAGCCGATGACCATGGTCGGCGTACTGTTTTTGGTTGTCAGCCTTATCTCCTCGTTTGGCATCAGCCGCTGCGAGCGATTAACACGAAGACGGAGTTGAATGATGCCGCCCGATATCACCCCAAATAGCGCTGTGCCGGCCATCGAATTGCGCGATGTATGCAAACGCTTTGGTTCGCTGCAGGTGCTGGATCGCCTGTCGTTCACCGTGCCCGGCGGCGAGCATCTATTCCTCATCGGCCCGAGCGGGTCGGGAAAATCCACCGTGCTGCGCATGATCATGACGCTTACTCGCCCCGATTCCGGCGAGATTTGGATTAACGGCCGCAATCTCTATCCGGTGCAGCACTCCGGATCATCGCATCGGGTTGACCAGCGGCATTTGCGATCGATCCGCCGCGATGTCGGCATGGTGTTTCAGCACTTCAATCTTTTTGACCACATGCGGGTAATTAACAACGTGATGGAGGGACCCATGCGGTCGCTCGGACTGGGCCGGGCCGAAGCCGAAAAGCGAGCCTTGGAATTGCTGGATCGTGTGGGGCTTGCAGATAAAAGCCGGGCGTGGCCGGCGGAACTTTCCGGTGGCCAGAAGCAGCGCGTGGCAATTGCCCGGGCGCTGGCCATGCAGCCAAAAATAATGCTTTTTGATGAAATTACCTCGGCACTCGATCCGGAAATAGCCGCCGAAGTGCTTAAGCTGGTGCGTGAACTCTCAACGCAATTTTCCATGACGATGCTGTTTGTCACGCATCAGATGCGGTTTGCCCGCACTATGGCCGATCGTGTGCTGTTCTTTGATGGCGGTCGCATCATTGAGGAAGGGACCCCGGAAACGGTGCTCGATAACCCGCGGCAGAAACGCACGCAGGATTTTCTCGCCAGTCTTACGGAAGTCTCATAGTCGCACGGGAAAGGAATCCGGCACTTTGCAATCGTCGGGGTAATGGGCAGGACCGGACTTGAACCGGTGACACCCAGATTTTCAGTCTAGTGCTCTACCAACTGAGCTACCTGCCCGGGATTGCTAAATCGTAAGATGCCGGGCCGGAAACTGCAAGGCCGTTCGCGGGAATCTCTCACACCAGAGCCTGGCAACTTTTCCGGGCACCGTGAAATCGCCGAAAAACAACCGATTTGCGGCATTTCCCCGGACGTTGCCGAAACGCCTGACCGGGTGAGGACACTCGCGATTCCAAAGGTGCCCGGAAAAATGGCCGCGCCTCAAGCCGAAAGGCAAAATCTTCCGGCCCGCCGTCAATTGCTTTGGCAGTCATTCGCTTCTATATTTACATCCGCGCGTAGCGTTTTGATCCGGAGAGCTTTTTGTCCTCAGTTGCCGATAATTCACAGTCCAATACCAAAGACTACATTGCCCTCGTGTTGGGATGGCTTGTTCCGGGCGCTGGCCACATCATGCTGGGCGACCGAAAACGCGGCATCATATTCCTGGTCTTTATCCACCTGCTTTTTTTTGCCGGGCTTTTGCTGGGCGGCATCCGCGCTTTAGATCGCCCCCGCCAGCAACTTTGGGATTATGCCCAGATGGCGGCTGGATGGCCCAGTCTGGTGGGAGATATGGTGCGGCCGCAAGTGGTTAAAGATGATGTGGCTGTCATTCGAGATTCCAGCGGCAAGCTAAAAAAACTGCATCATCCACCCGGTTTCGCCCCGTTGGTGCAGGAAGTGGCCACCACTTTTTGCGGTGTTGCGGGGATGCTGAATCTATTGGTGCTCATCGACTTGTTCATGTGGGTTGCCACGGGCGAATGGGCACCGGCATCTCCCGTTCCAGGAGAAGGCACTTGACTACAGCCACTCCCTGGATACCGTTTGTTGATCCGTTGTACGCGGTGGTTCCTCACCTATCGCATTGGTGGTTTTTGGGCTTGTTCCCGATGCTCATCGTGGTGGCCGTGGTTTATAGGACGGTCCGACTGCCACCTTCGTCCAGTGTCAAGAAAATTCTCATCTCCTCCATTTGGGCATTCATCATCTGCGTAGCGGTAGCGGCCATCATTTGTTTTGGCTGCATGCTTTTTTATCATGTGGCCAGTCGCCATCTTCCGCTCCCACTGGGTTAATCATCTTCCCGTAGGCCAGTGGTCGCGGGAGGCGTTTCGGCAGCGATAACTGAATAAATGAAAAAAATGCGCAATATGTCGTGCCAGCCGCGTCATTTCATTGTAGAATCTAAAATGATGACGGAGATGCCTACTCTTACGACATGTTGCGAAGATATCAAGGCCGGAGAACCCGCAGATTATGCTCGGATCGCCTGGGTGCAACTGCTGCGTGTACACGCCAAATTGACGCGGCACATGGAACGCGTGGCGGCAGAGCACCACCTGACCATCGCACAATTTGAGATGCTGATCATTCTTTGGAAGAATGAGGGCATATCGCAGCAGGAATTGGCCCAGCGCCTGTTGGTGACCAAAGGCAATGTGTGTACCGTGCTTTGCCGCATGGAAAAAAATCGGTGGGTAAAACGCGATAGCAACCCCGACGATGGAAGGGCTTACCGTCTGCGCCTTACGGATGAAGGCCGACGCATCATCGACCGTGCCTTCCCGCACTTGCGTGAACGCATCAACTGTGTGATGAATACGCTAAGTGAAAAGCAACTCTCCCAGCTATCGGCCCTGCTGAAAGATTTGGAATCCGCCCCCTGTCAGGGATGATGTTTCAATTCATTGCCCCACGTGGCAGGCGGGCACCTGCCATTTGACTATTTGACTTATTTAGTTTATGATTAAACTAATTGGTGCGGCTTATTGCCGTCGGCCAGGCGTCTGTCCGGGTAATAGCGGAGCTGCGATAAGCCGCAAATGGCTTCGCTTCGCCCGGCGCGTTATCCTGTTGGCAGGCCGATGGGTCAGCAGGTGCCGTTAGCGCTGCTGAAAATGATTTACCATCACCGCATCGACCGGGCGTTTTCACCGAGGCCCGGTCCTTGTCGAGGCCGATAGAACGGTTCTATCGGCCCTTTTTATTGGCATTCAATGGGGAAGATAATCCCCCTCGGCTTATCATCTTCGCCCAATTCGCCCTCGTCGCCGCTTCTTGATGCCCGCCAGAATCCATGTTGTCCCAGTGCCTGTTATTACTCGGACAGGCTCCTGAGTTCTCGGCTTTCTTGAAACCTTTCGACAAGCGTGGTACTGTTTCCATGGTACGGTACAAAAGTTCCGATCGAGGAGTATCGCTGGTGCAAATGCTGAATCGACTTGTGAAATCATCCGCTATAGCGGTAATGGCGTTGACTTTGGCATCTTATGGCATGGCCATTGCATCGGCGCCCCCCATACCGGTCCCAACCGATTCATCCCTTACGCCCGCCCAGAAAGGGGAATTGAGGGCCTACGTCACTTATTGGTTCACCCATCTCAAGGCAACTAAATCGCATTCGGAGATGGTGCACGCCGCAAACCGTTTACTCAAACCCCTTAAAACGCCCGGCCAACAGCCGTCGGCCGTTTTCAGTTACGACTACGGCAGCATTGTCAGCCGCGAATTGCGGCCTCTGCTAACCGATCCCCGCCGGAACCTGATCGTAGCGGTGGTTTTGGGCCGTGTTGGCGATTTAAGCGTCCAAGGCTCATTGGAGATGGCACTGCAAAGCAAAAATGCAGGGGTGCGCTACTGGGGGGCGGAAGGTCTAATTAGGATTCTGCCCCAGTTGCAGTCCATCCCGCCGGCCTATCAGGA
>JAKAZF010000155.1 GCA_021826605.1 Planctomycetota bacterium
AGCGGCCGAGGCGTTTTACCGCACCGTTCTGGGAATGGATTTAATGTTGCGATTTGGCCAATCGGCAAGTTTTCTTTCGTATCAGGGGTATCACCATCATATTGGTATAAATACCTGGGAAAGTCTGGGTCGGCCGGCGGCACCTGCCGGATCACCGGGATTAAGTCAGGTGATTATTCACGTTCCGGACGTTGAATTATTCAGTCGCATTCAAGCCGCCGCGAAGCTGGAAAACAAAGCGGCGCAGCCGCCTGATTCAAACCTCACTTTACATGATCCATCGGGGAACAAGATCGTCATCCTGCCGCCGTGATGCGTTGTGGATCGACCGGGTAAATGACCGCAATCGCAGTTACCTAATCCCGGAGGCGGTAGGGATTGGTCAAGGTTTTGGACCGCCCGCGGTAGTTGGGTGTTGGCGTGGTGGGCGTGCCGCGTGTGCGATGCGCCACGCGGGCCAGTAACCGTGATCGCCGGACCGGTTTGCGGCTGCAGCGTTCGATGACTTCATCCACGGTCAGCCAGTCAATATTCTTGCTTTCAATTTGGCGCATGGCCATTTCAGCTTCATAAGGATCGCGTTGGCCCATGCAATCTTTAACAATGGCCACATTCTTGCGCCGCTGCAAGAGTCCCATGACCGCCATACGCACGGAAGACTCCAGCGGTCCCCCAATAATCATCCATGTATTGGTTTCCGCTTCGGATAAAAGCCGATCCAGTCTGGGCGAATCAAACGGATTGGCATCCGGGAGATCAAAAATATACTGCTGAGCATCATGGAACGCCTGCACGGGCAGATCCGTGCCGCAGTCGGTGGGCATTTCAGTGTACTGCGGCAGCAACGTAAACGACAGCTTGTTGTAGCCCGGCGTGCCGGGAGTGCAAACGGCATGGGGAGCCGAACGATCCGGCATAACGGCGTGATGCAACCGGGTGCTGACCACCGCGCAGCGGATGGAGCGTAAATAGCCGAACAAGCGTTTAAGGTTCGCCGCAATTGCATCTGAATTCTGCAGACGATACAGGCCATTGGGGCTGAACAGGTCAGCTTGAGTGTTTAAATCCAGGATGGCGGGGGCATGTGAGCCATTCATAAAGCCTCCTCGCCCGTTCACAACGGGCAATCTGCGGGTCTCTATAGAACTATACGCACGTTCATACACCTTGGTGTAAAAAAAACCAAAACCTTCATTTCACATCGGCAGATTTTGGTGCAAAAAATGTGCCAAAAAGATCAATATTTCAAGATATTATGGAGCATCCGATAAAAGCACCCCGGAGGCCACGCTGAAGAATTTCATGTACCATATTGTGAACCTGCGGTGATAATGTTATGTTTTAGCCGGGTAAAAAATGGGTGAAGATGGCATATCCGTAGTATAAAGCCATTGATCAAGCACCATGCCGGCGTGTTGTAAAGTGCTGTCTTTCCATCACTTATGTACCGGTTTGGCACCTGGACCGGGGGCTGCAATTGATGGGTAAAGGAATCTTTGTGAAAGCGAATTAATTTGCTTTCTTACAGTTGCTTGTGATAAATATTGGACGCAAAGCCTTCGGAAAGCCGAAGTTGCACGATGGGATTGCGGTGCGGCCAGGATAAAGTCCGTACTCTTTAATTAAGGAATCGACGCCAGGTCGATCAACACAGGAACTCTTAAGGATTGGAAACGACGAGTGGCAAAAGCGATAAAAAAAACCGGTTTGGCGCTGGTGATTGTTGAATCTCCGGCGAAGGCCAAAACGATTAACAAGTATCTCGGTGCTTCCTACACGGTTAAAGCGTCAATGGGGCATGTGCGCGATTTACCGGAAAAAGGCATCGGCGTGGATATCGAGAAGGAATTTGAACCCACGTATGAAGTGCTTTCCAGCCGCCGAAAACTCATCAGTGAATTAAAATCTGTGGTACGGGGTGTGGATGACGTATATCTGGCAACCGACTTGGACCGCGAAGGAGAGGCCATTGCGTGGCATTTAAGCCAGGCGCTGAATCTTGATGAACGTGGTGTCAAGCGCGTGGTGTTTAACGAAATTACCAAAGCCGCCATTCTCAAAGCGTTTGAACATCCGCGGTTGATTAATCTGGACAAAGTCAACGCCCAGCAGGCCCGGCGCATTCTGGACCGATTGGTTGGTTATAAAGTTTCTCCGCTGCTCTGGAAAAAAGTGGCCCGGGGTTTGTCCGCCGGACGCGTGCAGAGCGTTGCGGTCAAACTCATTGTGGATCGTGAACGGGAAATCAATGCCTTTGTTCCGGACGAATATTGGAAACTCCAGGCTGTATTTACCACCGAACTGAAAGCGGCGGACGCGCTGGCACGGCAGTGGCGCGAATTTTTATCCGTGCCCGATGAGGACGATACCGATGATGGAACCGATTCCGCCCCGGCCAGCGGTCCGTCGGGTGCCGAGAAACGCCAGTGGTTGACGGACAATCAGGCCTTCAGAGCGCTGCTGGTGGAATTTGACGGTAAAAAATTTGACCCCAAAAATCTTGCCGACGCGCAAAGAGCCGCGGTGGCGGTGGGCCTGCGGCAAGTGGAAGTTACAACCGTCGATAACGACGGCAGCAATGGCCCGCGGGGTATTCCCAATAAAGGGCCGGCCCAGAAGCTCACGACTGTTTCCGGTATGGTTCCAGCGGCGGGACCCGGTGCGCCGGAATATCGCGTGCGATCATTAATTACCAAGCCGTCCGTGTCCCGTCCGCCGGGGCCTTTCAGTACCAGCACGTTGCAGCAGGCGGCCAGCAATCAGCTTGGCTTTGGTGCCCAGCGCACCATGCGCATAGCACAGCAGTTATATGAAGGTGTGGACCTGCCCGGTCAGGGTGCGGTGGGGTTAATAACCTACATGCGTACCGATTCCCAGAATCTCAGTGCCGACGCGCTGAAAATGGCCCGCGGATTTATTGAAAGCACTTTTGGTGCCGCCTATCTGCCGGAAAAGCCGAACGTGTATTCATCGCGTGCCGGCGCACAGGAAGCCCATGAAGCCATCCGCCCGACCGATGCCACTTTAACGCCTGCCGATGTGCGCATGGCTTTAAGCGAAGAGCAATTCCGTTTGTATGATTTAATCTGGAAACGGTTTATCGCCTGTCAGATGACACCCGCGCAATGGCTGGTTACCGAGGCCCTCATTGAATGCCGGCCGGCGGGCAATCCGGTCGTTGACGCCGCACGTCTGCCCCTGTTTAAGGCCACCGGGCGATCGTTGAAATTCGACGGCTATACCCGTGTGGCGGGGGTCTGGTCGCGCAATGACGATCAGGTATTGCCGGCCTTGGCCGAGCAGCAGCGCGTCGCGCCGCTGGATCTTACGCCCACGCAGCATTTTACCAGTCCGCCGCCGCGGTTCACCGAAGCCAGTCTGGTCAAGGCCCTGGAAACGGAAGGCATTGGCCGGCCCAGCACCTACGCCTCAATTATTCTAACCATTCAGGATCGGAACTATGTTTTGCTGCGTGATCGGAGATTTTTTGCCTCTGATCTGGGCATAAAAGTTACGGAAAAGCTCATTGAAGGATTTCCCGATTTAATGGAATTGGGGTTCACCCGCCGCATTGAGGAAGAACTTGACGGTGTGGAAGATGCGCACAAAAACTGGGTGGAAGTGGTGCGCGAATTTTATGAACCGCTGGCCAAGGATTTAGCCACCGCCGAAACCCGCATGACCCATGCCCGGGCTGAAGCCACCCCTTCGGAATACAAATGTCCGAAGTGTGGTGCCATGATGGCGTATCGCCTTTCCAAGCGCGGCAAAATGTTTCTTTCATGCTCCCGGTATCCGGACTGCGACGGTGCCATGAATGTGGATCGGGAAGGCAAGCCGGTGCAGTTGGAGGTAACTGAATTCAAATGTCCCAACTGCGGCAAACCCATGATTAAGCGCATGGGCCGCTTTGGGCCATTCCTCGGTTGTTCGGGTTATCCGGAGTGTAAAACATTGCAGCAGGTGGACCGCAAGACCGGTTTGCCCTTGCCGCCCAAGCCGCCGCCAAGGCCAACCGGCCTCAAGTGCCCCCGGTGCAATAAAAAGGAACTGGTGGTGCGGTCCGGCAAACGCGGTGATTTTATCAGTTGCTCCGGTTATCCCAAATGCCGCATGACACTGCCCGCCGAACGACTCGATGAGTTCCTGAAACTCAACAGCGAAGGCCAATGGCCCCCGGCGGATATTCTTGCCAAGGCCGGCGAGAATGCCGGTGCGGCCCGCAAATCAGCCAAGACCGAAGAAGCGGCGGGCAAAACGTCGGACGGCACACCGGCCAAAAAGAAATCCGTGCGGGCTAAACGCCCCAAAGTGAGCGCCGCTGAATAAACGCGGTAACCCGGTACATTCCACCGCCCCCCCGGTTCCGGCAATATCCGCCTGTCCGGCTCGTGTCCCTTCTGTGGCTTATCCGGTCGCAGCATGTCGGAATATGCCGGTGCGATGGGCGCTGTTATTTCGCTGGTGATTTCCAGCGCGATCCAGGGCATGACGGTGAGAGTTATTTAATGAAAGAGGGCCTGTGCTTCATGCAGCGGTGAAACACAGGCCCGGCTGATTCCCGATTCAAAGCCAATCCAGTCACCGTGCCGCCCGGCGGCGCAGAACCAGCGCCCCCGCGGCTCCGAGGCTCAATAATGCCAGAACGGCGGGATCCGGTACGCTGCTGATCGGTACGTCGGGTGCCATGGCGACACCGCGAAACACATTTCCCACCGAACTCGTGGCCAGAGTTGAGAATGTGTCGTAGCTGCCACTGGTCGATAGCGACATGGCGCTTAATGGATCCGTAATCGAAACCAGACTCGTGGGGTCAGGTTCGCCGCCGGAAATAATGCTGGTATTGCCCGTGATCGCGTAGATCGTTACGGTGCCGTCGGAATTCACCACGCCGGTCATATTGCGTAGCCCGGTAACGGCGGAATAGACCGTTTCGGTTTTGCCCGAACTGTCGGTGTACGTATAACCGGAAACCGGTTTGAGCACATTCAAATCCAATCCGTTGGTCATCACATAATCCAGCATCCACTGCTTGGTACTGGCGTCAAATGACCACTTCTGCAACCCGGCCTCGGTGGAATTGGTGATTGTCCCGGGCCCATTGGTGGTGGGAGCGGTGGGTTTACCCTCATCCGCGATATACAGCGTGTTGGGGTTTGCGAAGAAAAAGCCGAACGGATGAAAACTGCTGGTTTTGGCCGTGAAAGTTAAACCGGGCAATGCGGTAATGCTGTTGCCGGCGGTAGTGGGAAGTGTGCCGGCATTTCCAACCTGGAAAATGCCGTCGATCCCCTTGCCGCCGCTTCCCTTGGCCACATAAAGCGTGTTATTAAAAATCTGCACCGCCCGGAAATTGTCGTACTTATCCGGTGTGGGGTTATAGGTTCCCAATAGTGTGGATGTGGTGGCACCAAGCGTGGAATAGCGGGCACCAAGGCTTTGCACGGTATTGGTATAGCCCCCATCCGCATTACCAACGGTATAAAATTGCTGACCAGTGGAACTTATCGCGGCGCGGGCGTTATCACCGCTGTACGCGTCGTTGAGAACGGCGCCATCCTGGTATGATCCATTGGATCCAACTTCTTCAACCACGCGGTTGTAGAGCACGTTGCTTGTGGCATTGGATGGAAACGGACTGGGAATCGCGCCGGGAGTATAGGAATTGGAAACGCCTATGGCACCGGCGGGAGCCTGATATCCCATAATGGTCAGATACTGACCATTGGTCGAGGTCATCAGCGCACCTTCCGATTTGGAACTGAAACTGCCGGTAAGACCCGCTCCGGTATCCGCGGCGGATGGCGCAGGTAAATTCATGGTGCTTTGAAGATTGGCAACGGCGGCATTGGATTCAACATTGGCCGTGCTGTATTCGTTCAGCGTTTCCGTCCCCTGCACGCCGGGAATATTGGGATTGTTAAAAATATCGGCAAACGTATTACCTGATAACCCCGCGGTCAGATCGCCGTTGACGATTCCCTGCACCACAGCGTTGGTGGGATCTGCTCCAACATAATTCAGTTGGCTTACCACAACATCACCGGCGGTAAAGGCCTGGCCGAAACTGCTCTGTGCCGTCAGACCCAAACTCAGCGACGCCGCCGCCAACGCCACAAGTGCCGGCCTGTTCGGCCGTCTGGAAAACACCGATTGAAACAAGTTGTTCATGAGAATCTCCTTAAAAGAAAACAGCTTCACCTTTGCCCGTACAACGGTGCGGACAATCATGCCGAAATGTTATTGGGCTGATTTTTAATTGTTACAAGCGCACGGCTAAAATTCTGATAATGTCATTTAATAAAATCCTCATCGTTTGCGAGCGATGATCCTCTTCGCCGGGAACCGCCGCAGCACAGCGTCGGCGGGCCGGGGCTGCGCCTGCGCCGAGGTGCCACGCGACCGGAGTATCGATGTCAGGGTGGCATTTCTATTTCGGTTAACAGGGTGATATTTCTACTTCTCGGCCACAGGGCCTGTGGCAGCTTCCGCAACATAAATGTGATTGCTTGCGAACACCCTGAGAAAACAGCCAATGAGTCACAATCAACGATCAGAAGTTTCCCCTGGAGCGCCGGAGAGCAATGGCCAATGAGCGATGAGCAATACTTAGTGACAGCTGTTCAGGGCTTCCCTGTGCGGCGGGAATCTGCGGTGGCGAATCGGATTAGCTTCCTGGCAGGATAGGATGGACCGCCCCGGCGCGCACGGGGTAAACTCTCTAAGCGGATGA
>JAKAZF010000156.1 GCA_021826605.1 Planctomycetota bacterium
TCTTATATTAAAAACGAATTTAACTATGGCATATACATCCATATTTATTCATATGAAGTGCGGGTATTGGACCGATGCGGATGAAACTGCCCTGAGAAAGGCAATGGCTTCAGTGGGTGCCAAGTAATGTAGAAATACTAATGCGTTGGTCGAGTATCAGTGAGTGCGGCGGATGAATACAGCTAATGGATTGGTTGAACTCCATGTCTGTGAGCAATGTTGTCCGCAAGGCCGTTGCTGCACCGGCGGCGTAACGCGGCGGCGTTTTCTGGCGGCCTTGTCGGGCGGGGTGGCGGCGGCGGTCATGCTGGCTGATCGCCCGTTGATGGCCGGTCCGTTTGAGACGCCAGAGTTTGCCAGACTCATTCCTCCGGATAAAAAACTGGATGCGCAGTGGGTGGCGTCGCTTTACGCGCGCGGGAAGCCAACGGTTTATTCCAAAGCGCGGGGAGAATTGCAGTTCATCGGTATGCCGGTGGGCGGCCTGTGTTGCGGTACGGTCTACCTTGGGGGCGATGGGAAGCTATGGCTGTGGGATATATTCAATCAAAATTACGCCGGCATCGAACCACGCAATGTGCTGTGGGGCGGCTTTGGCCATCCGCATCAGGTCAATCCACAAAACGGAGCTAACTATGTTTTGCCGGCCAAACAGGAATCGCCCTTTGAGCAGGGTTTTGTGCTGCGGGTGAACTCTGTTGAGTATCCCATGGACGCCCGTGGATGGAAAGATATTACTTTTCGTGGCAATTATCCGATCGGAGAAATTAACTACAGCGATCCGGGTTGCCAGGTGGCGGTTAAGTTGGAAGCGTATTCGCCGTTTATCCCCTTGAATACTGATGATTCCAGTCTGCCGGCAACGGTGTGTGAGTTCACGATCAAAAATACCGGTGTGAGTCTCGCGCGCATTGAGATGGCGGGGTTTTTGCAGAACGCGTGCAGTTTGTTCACCGCCGGCGCCAGTATCGGCGCGCGGATAAATGAAATAGAGAACATTAACGGTGCGACGGTTTTAACCTGCCGATTTAACAGCGCGGCGGCCCAAGCCACAAAAATAGGGCGCCCGGACATTGTGGTTGATAGCTTCAACCAGCCAACCTATGGGAACTGGCAAGTCACGGGGACCGCGTTTGGCTATGGACCAATCCTCCGTGCGGATATTCCGGCGTACCAGGGCAATGTCGGCGGCAGGGGGCCGCGGGTGGTAAACTCCCATGCCTCCGCTCCGGGTACAACCATAGCCCGGAAAGATGCGGCCACGGGCACGTTAACGAGTCCACCCTTCATCATTCAACGTCGCTATCTGAAGTTTTATATCGGTGGCGGCTCAAATATTCAGCAGGTAGGTCTGCAATTAAGCATAGACGGGAAGATCGTTCGGCGGGCGACCGGTGAAGACAATAATCATATGCGACAGGTCACCTTCGACGTATCGGATTTTATAGAAAAAAAAGCGATCATCGAAATTTACGACCATGCCACGGGTGCATGGGGCAACATCGGTGTATCGGATATTGTGCAATCGGATAATAGCGGGTCAGAATCTGTGCGGGTATCGGAACTCGATCCGGATTTCGGCACCATGGCGCTGGCGGTTCTAGGTAACGCAACCGGGCATGTGGAGCTTAAAAATCACTCGCCATTTGACGCACCGATCCTCAATAAAGAGGGCGAGCATTCGGAAGCTGAACCGACGGGAGCACTGGTGCAAACCCTGGAGTTAAATCCGGGAGAATCCCAATGCGTTAAATTTATCACCGCATGGCACTTTCCAAATTGCGGGACTGTTCCGGTGGCGGACGCGGCAACCGGCAATTACTATTCCCGCCGTTTTGGCGATGCGAAAGATGTTGTGCAGTACGTCGTTCGTAATTATGTGCGACTGTCTCATGATACCAAGATGTGGCGAGATACCTGGTACGATTCAAGTTTGCCCTGCTGGTTTTTGGATCGCACGGTATACAATACCGCCTGTCTGGCGACCTCAACCAGCCACCGCTTTGCCACGGGACTCTATTGGGGCTGGGAGGGAGTCGGGTGTTGTCCGGGAACCTGCACCCACGTCTATCACTTTGCGCAGGCCACCGCCCGTCTATTCCCTGATTTGGAACGGGACCTCCGACGCCGGGTGGACTTCGGTATGGCATTAAACAAACGAACCGGTATGATCGGATTCCGCGGTCCGGGGACCGGTCCGGCCACCGACGGTCAGGCGGGGATGATTCTCTGCGCGCTGCGCGAGCATCTTATGAGTGTCGATGATGCATTTCTCCGGGAAATCTGGCCCGGTGTGCGTCTGGCGATTGAATATCTCATGCGCCATGCCGACAAACGCACCGGACTGATTCACGGCGCTCAACCCAATACGCTGGATGCCGCATGGTACGGAGAAATTCCGTGGATCAGCGGGCTGTATGCGGCGGCTCTGCGGGCAGGCGAACGGATGGCCACAGAAATGGATGATCCGATTTTCGCGGCGCGTTGTGTCCGCTGTTTTGCTCGGACAAAAAACGCTATTGCGACCCGATTGTTTAACGGCGAATATTTCATTCAAAGGCCCGCGCCAGGGCGCAGAAAGTCGCTGGGCACCTATCAAGGTTCGTTCATTGAGCAAGTTCATGGACAATCTTGGGCCTGGCAAATCGGACTGGGCCGCGTCTTCGAACGCGCCCAGACAACGAGTGCGCTCAAAGCGCTTTATAAATATAATTTCACCATGAATGTAGGCCCTTTCAGAAAGGCCAATCCCGCCGGTCGCCCTTACGCTCTTGCCGGTGACGGCGGACTGATTATGGCCACCAATCCGGCGCAACTGCCCGATCCGTTCGGCAATGTTTCCGCCTGGCAGTACGGTTACTTTGACGAGTGCATGAGCGGCTTTGAGCATCAGGCGGCCAGCCATATGATCTCGGAAGGTCTTTTGCTGGAAGGAATGGCTGTAACACGGGCCATCGAAGACCGCTACAGCGCCCGGTTGCGCAATCCGTTTAACGAAATTGAGTGCAGTGATCACTATTCCCGGTCCATGGCCAGCTACGGATCATTTATCAGTATCTGCGGATTTGAATGCCACGGCCCACGGGGGCATGTCGGTTTTGCTCCGCGCCTGCACCCGGAAAAGTTCAGGGCGGCGTTCACCACCGCAGCCGGTTGGGGAACCGTTGCGCTGCAGAAAGACAATCGGGTATTGACAGCACAATTGCATCTACGCTGGGGAAATCTGAAACTCAACACCATTTCTCTGCCCGGCGAAAACGTTACAAAAATAACGGTTGATGTAGCCGGGAAAAAGATTCCCGTAACCTTCACCACCGGTGCCGACGCGACGCTGATAACACTTGAGCATGCATTAACCTTGTGGGTTGGGGATGTCTTAAACATTATAATGTCTTAAGAGGAAGCCCTTGCACATCTGAAAAATCGATTCTCCCTCGCCACGTGTGACGCCGGGTTAATTTGGGCAAGCTTTGTCGCATGGGGCTTCTTCCCGGCACAGTGGCTTTCAGTGTTGCCAAAGTCCCGCAGACGAAAATGATTTTGACAGGCGGTGGCCGCACAATTTGGGAAATAGAGGCAGTGGCCTGCGCCTTTATTCTCCGGCGGATATGCCGGAGAATACATTTGAGCGGTCTGAACGCGAAACGTCTTGATAGCGTTGCTATTGATTGTCTCAAAGGAGAATTTGCTTTTGTTTCGGAGCCGTTGAATATGTCCCGCCGCTTTTGGATTTACCTTTCCTCTGTGACGATGCTTTCGTGCCTCGGCACAGTACTGTTATTCCCTTCGGCGGCAGCCACGACCGCCACCCCACCTCATCCGGATCCGGGCCGGGTTGTCACCATTAAGATAAACGCGCACAACGGCGTTCCAATTCATCGACTCCTCTACGGAATCAATTACGATTGGAATGCCGTGCCCGCTGCGCGGATCAAAGCGTTCGCCCAATCAATGAGGTACCTCGCGGATGCGACGATTGTCCGTTACCCCGGCGGGTGGAATGCCGAGGCGTTCAATTGGAATAACAACACTGAAAGACCATGGAGTAAAGTGTCCAAAGTTCCGGGTGCGAACCCAAATACCATACTAAAATTGTTTCCGGAAATGTCTTTTATCACACCAAGCGCCGGGGCTATTAAGAATTCGGCGGAAGCCGCATCGGTGGCCGAATTATCAGCCAATCTCGTGCAACGTTATGGTTCGCGCGTCCGTTTCTGGGAAATTGGAAATGAATGGTGGCTGCAGCGTGGCGGCAAGAAGAACAAAGCCGTGCGGGAGCGGAATCTCAAGCGTTACGCGCATCTGCTTGATGTGGTCGTTCCGGAAATGAAGAAGGCGGATCCCGCCATTCGTATATTCGCAACCGCCGAGTGGCAAAACCCCGCGGATATGCGCCGCCTGCGCTATTTAACCGGAGCCGGCGTGTGGAAGCAAATTTACGGAGTTTCCCTGCACACGTATTGTGGAATCATACGTGTTTTGTGCAGTTCGTTGCCCGCCGCCATCGCCAAGATACGCGCGGCAAGCGGGAAATCCTTCATCTATTCCTCGGAATGGGCCGTTGTGCGTCATGACACGCCGCGTGACTTCGGGATTCGTAACGCAAGCTATACGGTCGACGCAATACGGGATATGGCTTGTGCGGGAATTCAGTTGGGTGCCTATTGGCCTCCGGTGCGGGAGATCCCCGCGCTGGCTTTTGAATCCGCAAATTATAAAATCCCCTTTGCCACAGGCATCGTTTTCGGTTGGATGTCCCGCTTCTACGAGGGCCTGGCGTTGCGCGTCGCAGGTGATACTCGCGCTGTGGCTGCCCTGGACAATGGGAAGTTGACCGTGATTGTTCCCAGCTATTCGGAACGCCGGACAATTTTCCGGATCAGTTTACGGGGTACTGCGATGCGCCGGATCGTGTCCGCGAGGGTGCTGTTTTCCGATGCCCCCAATGCCCGTGTCAATGCCATTCCCGCAACTATTGCGACGCTTCCTGTGCGCTTTATTCGCGTTAAAGATGGAGAAACGTATGTCCAATTTACTTTAAATCCCGGAATAAAGGGGCGCGGAAGCGCTTACGAAATCGCACGAGTAGTGCTCGCTAACAGGTAACGCGACCGGTGGCAAAGCTTGCCGGGTTACCGCGTCAACCCGTGCCCGTAATGCTCCGGAAGTACATGAGTTGGAACGCGGCAAGACGGCTCGATGGCAAATGATCATGCCACGCCGGGGGATGCGGTATGTCAACGAGCCAGGAATTCGCTGGCGGCATAACGCAGCACGTCTCATCGGCGCGAGTTCCCCTCAACGCCACTGTCGCGATTGCCGCGTATATCGAGCCGCAATCCGCAAGTAGCCAATTCGACCTGTGTTATGGACGTTGGTTTCGACCGTTGTAAAGGCTTCATCGCTCTTGGCGTGCCGGCGCGTTAGCGCGGCGTTACGTGCATTCCTCGCCGTGGATCGCCGAGACCGCACCTGGTCAATTCGCTTACCGCCGTTTTTTCCCTGTTTTCTTGTATCCTTTCTGACGGCGTGAAATCCGGAGTGCGTTCCCCCGCACTGCCATCGCAGCCGCGGCGGGCTTGTCAATACTCGATATCCATCATAAAACGGCTAGATGTTGGCAGAAAATGCTCTTGTATTGCACGCCGATTAAGGCCATTATTAATTAAAGATATTCGAATCTGTGTCTCCGCGTAAATCGGCGGAGAAATAGAACGATCGGTTGGTGTTCAACGTCAACCGGTAGTTATGGAAAAAGTGATGTCCGGCGAGTGAGATCCGTTGGCGTGGACGGTGAACCGTCATCCGTCACTATGCGGATGCTTGGGTGATTTGCGACTGTGCGTTGCTTTGGCCGTGCAGTCAAGGATGTAGGTAATAAATGAGAGGCTTTTCAGGGAGATGCCTTTTGGTTAATAAGCGATTTGGTTCTCGAGAGCGTGGATCCGGGATTAAATCAGATTGGGTTCCAAGCAGCAACCCCGCGCGGACCATCTGAGTTTTGCCGCATCGGCGCGATATCAAATGTTCCAGTCGCTCGGCGGTACCCAACCGAAAAGGGTACTGTATTTCAAGTGTGGTCGAAATGCGACAGACTCACAAATAGTGAGTCAAATGTCCACAGCCTTGTTGGCGTGTGGATCCGTGCCCCGCCCGGTTTTGGCGGGAAATTCAGGTCGCTCCAAATGGAGCAGGAGATGTTTATGTTTTCCAAGTCGCAGTTTTCAGTTTTATTGGCGGGAGTTCTTGTTGCCTCCGCCCCCGTCGCCGTGGCCACGGCGACCACCATTGTGTCGGATCAATTCAATGGATCCGGGGCCTACAACTCCAGCATTTGGACGCTTAGCGCCCCAACAGGCAACCCGAATGGGTCAGCTGCCGTGGCACTGGACGGCAACGGCAATCTCCTGATGAATGTGCCGGCAGGCTCGGATGCGTGGATAAATAATCGTTCCTACGCCCCATTTCTGACGCAGACAGTACCGTCAGGTGAGCCGGCGAACTACGAAATTGACACTGAAGTCACGATGAACAACGGTACTGCCAACCCGGACACAATTGGCGGACTGATCGTTCTGGGATCCACCAACAATAGCACATACCCCTTCACGGTTTCGTTGGGTTTGCAGAACGGCAGCACGTTCGGTGCCGGTAACACCTCAATACAGTTTCAAGTGCCGGGAAATACCCTGGACTTTTTCAACGTGCCTTCCACGACCCA
>JAKAZF010000157.1 GCA_021826605.1 Planctomycetota bacterium
CATTTCAGACGCAAGTGCAATGGCGCCGGTAATTTTCCAACCGTATCTGGCGGGTGATCGCACCAGCATGGATAGCCGCGCCGCGGCATTTGAAAACCTGACTTTGGCCACCGATCGCCGCGCCATGCTGCAAGCTGCAATAGCGGCGTTGGCTAAAGCGAGTCAGGAACGTTTTGAGCGCCTGGCGAAGATACATCCTATCCGTGGTCCTATTTATACCATGGGCGGCCAGGAGGAACTGGCTGCTATTATGAAGCGTTACTGGCCCGGAGACTGGAAGTTTCAGCCGCGCGAACATGAAGCCTTGGGAGGATTGGTAAAGATGGTGGCGTCGCTGGAAACCAAGGCATTCGGTTAAGAATAATGATTATCAAAACACTTCATTGGTACTTTCTGCGCGAACTGGGACGCATTTTTGTGTTAACCACAGGCGTGCTTACGACCATTCTGGCGTTCGGTGGCACCTTCAGACCTCTGACCAAACAGGGACTGACATTGATTCAGCTCATGCGGGTGCTGATATATCTTATGCCCGCGATGCTGGCCTATTCCATCCCGCTGGCGGCCCTTTTTGCGGCGGTCATGGTGTATTGGAGGTTAAGTACAGACAACGAAATCACCGGAGCCAGAGCCAGTGGAATCAGTTTTCAATTCTTACTGGTGCCGGCATTGGTGCTGGGGCTGGTGGTGGCGGCGATCGACTTGGCCTTTGTTGATTTTGTGGTACCGGCATTTCTCCAGAAATCCTCCCATGCCATTCAAAGCGATGTGGCCTCCGTTCTGCTCGATCACCTTGACAAGCATGAACCATTCCAGGTTGGAGATATGGTCGTATACGCCAATCAAGCCTATCGCATTCCAGTCCCCAAACTGCTTCGGCCGCCCCAGGGCGTGCGCCGTACCATTCTTCAACTGCGCGGGTTGGCGGCCACCACCTTGACCAATGGCAAGCCAACTGCAGTGGTGCTGGCCAAGGGAGCGAATGTGCTCATCGACAAGGTGCGTGCAAGCAATCAGGTGGACGTAGCCGTGCAATTGGATGATGGGACCGCCTTCGACCCCAATAGCGTCCGCCAACTCCATGGCACCGTGCGTTACCTGCCGGCGGATGGAAAACCTTATGTTATTGGATCGTTACTGCAAAACGTCCCAAAGTTTTTCAGTATTACCAAGTTGGATCGGCTTTACAAGGACCCTTACCAATTCCGGCCCATTGCCGAGCTCAAAAGCAATCTCGACCGGCTGGAGCGATTTGCCGCCGTGGGAAATAATTATCTGCGACAATATTCCCCGGAAAAAGCCCTTCGCTTTAATCGTATAGATCACAATGACGGCTATATTGTGGTTTACGCCCCGGCGGCATTCGTGACCCCGTCGAAGGTTTTTTGTTTAACTTCTCGCGGCAACAAGACTATCCGCCTGTGGGTTTACAGGCATCAAAAGGTTTCCGTGATTTATACTGCGCCGTTTGCCGCCCTTACACTTCATGGCGGTTGGAAGGCCAATGAGCAGATACGTGGTTCCCTCACCCTCTCAGGAAACGTGCGAATGAATAATCCGTCCATCGGGAAGGGGTTTCATGCCGGACCGGCCACCATTGTGCTTGGGGACCTGGCCATTCCACGGCAGTTTGCCGCCCTTCCCCCGACACCCCGAATCGGACTTGCCCCGATGACTGCATCGGACTCTCCAACAATCGTCAACTTAAAATCTCAAATCGCCCGGCACATCAACAGACTTGACCATATTATTGCCTCGGAAGTTCAGAGTCGGCGCTCCTTTGCATTTTCGTGCCTGGTGTTGGTCATGCTGGGGGCGGCCTTGGGTATTTTGCTGGAAGGACATAATCCACTGGCCGTATTCGTGGTCGGCTTCTTCCCGGCGATGATTCTTATTTTGCTGATTACCACCGGGCGCACCATGGTGGTGCGAGCCACCGGCTCGGCCATGCCCGGACTATGGGTCATTTGGATGGGCAATGGCATTATTGTATTGTTGAACTTGATAGTTTACAGCAAGCTGTTACGAAAATAACCTTTGAACCTTGGGCCGTGGTTACTGGATGTAGAATGCGTTTGATTGATCGCTATATTGTTCGCAGTTTTCTGTTCAACTATCTGCTGGCTTTTACGGTGGTGGTGGGACTTTACATTCTTCTGGACCTGATTGTCAATTTTGATCAGTTTACCCACGCACAGGCTGCGGCCCATGCCGGCAACTGGTCTTCTTTTGCGGGCTTGGTGGGTGAAATATCCAGTTTTTACATGTATCGCACCCTGCTGATTTTTCAGCAGGTGTGTGGAGTTATTCCACTTCTGGCGGCGGGTTTTACCATGTTCCGGATGACACGAAACCGCGAGCTCACCGCCTTGCTGGCCAGCGGCATTTCGCTTTATCGAGTGGCCGTGCCGATTATTATCTGTGCCATTGGCTTTAATATGCTGGTGGTTCTGGATCAGGAAGTGCTTATGCCGGATAACATCAACAAGCTGCTGCGCACCCACAGCGAGGTTGATGCCGCCACGCTTCATCCGGAGCCGATTTACTTCATCCCGGAAAGCGACAATTCGCTGGTCCTTGCCTCGCGCTACAATCCTGCCACCGAAACTTTGACCCACGTGCGAATTATTCAACGTAATAAGGCCGGGCTGCCCATTTCCAGAATCATCGCCCGCCGGGCGGTATGGAAAAATAATATCGGTGAGGGGCCTCATCCTGGTGGTTGGCTCATGACCGATGTGATACAAATTAATGATCTTAAAAGTCTGGAGCCGCATGAAACCCCCCAGCGGGAACACCAGATGATTTACTATACCCCTCTGAATCCTCATCAACTCAAACTGATTTTCGCCAAGAAAACCGTCGATTATCTCTCTACCGCCCAAATCGACCGTCTCATGATGGACAGCCCTCCATCCACCCGCGATGCTCTGGAAAAGATCATGTACACCCGATTCACGCAATTGATAGTCAATCTACTCATGCTGCTTATCGGCATCCCGTTTCTGCTGACCCGCGAACCCGGTGCGCTGATCAAAAACATGCTGTCGTGCACAATCGTTACGGGTGTATGCTTTGTCACTACGTTTGTGTTATTCCAACTGGCCGGCACGGCGGTTTCCCCCATTGTGGGGGCTTGGCTGCCGGTACTGCTTTTCACTCCGCTGGCCGTGGTCATGCTTGAAGGCATCAAAACCTGAATAAGGGGAGGTCAGGCTTGGCCGCACCTGCGCCTACCCGAGTTTTCGCTTGCGCTACGGGGCAAGATCGGTTATCATCTGAATTGGTTTTTCCCGAGGCCTGGCTGTTGAACGTTTCATGAAAATACGTAACTTTTGTATCATTGCCCACATCGACCACGGCAAATCGACCCTGGCGGACCGGCTCCTGGAACGATCCGGTGCCATCACCGAACGCGAAATGCAGGCCCAATTTCTAGATGACATGGATCTGGAGCGCGAACGTGGCATTACCATCAAGGCCAGTGCAGTCTCGGTCCGGTATCAACTGGATGGCGAGAGCTACATGCTCAACTTGATTGATACCCCGGGCCACGTGGATTTCCACTATGAAGTGGCCAAGGCCCTGCAGGCCTGTGAAGGGGCTTTGCTGGTGGTGGATGCCACGCAAGGGGTACAGGCGCAGACAGTCGCCAATGCCTACGCCGCCATCGAAGCAGGTTTGGAAATTATTCCCGTGATCAACAAAATTGATCTGCCCGGTGCCCGGCCGGATGAGGTGGCCGAAGAAATGGAGCAGGTGCTGGGTATAGACGCTCTTTCCTGTGTTCGAATATCCGCCAAAAGCGGCCTGGGCATTGATGATCTTTTCCGGGCCATCTGCCTTCAATTACCCGGTCCAAAAGGTGATGCCAATTTGCCGCTGCAAGCCCTGATTTTTGACAGCAAATATGACGACTACCGTGGAGTGATTGTTTACGTCCGGGTTATGAATGGCCGCATCAGCATGGGGCAGAAAATTCGGATGATGGGCCAGCAACGGGTGTATCAGATTACTGCTATGGGAAAATTCGCCCCCAAAACGATAGCCGTGCCCACTCTGGCCGCGGGAGAAGTCGGTTTTTTTGTGGCCAACATCAAAGCCCTGGGCGACGTTACGATTGGGGACACCGTTACGGACGTGAATAACCCGGCAGTTGAACCCCTTGCCGGATACCGGCCTCCCAAACAGATGGTTTACTGCGATTTTTATCCCGGGCCTGATACAGAATACACTCAACTGCGCGAGGCGCTGGAGCGGCTGCGTCTTAACGATTCTTCATTTACGTTTGAACCTGAAAATTCCGACGCCCTGGGTTTTGGCTTTCGTTGCGGGTTTCTGGGATTGCTGCATATGGAAATTGTGCAGGAGCGGTTGGAACGTGAACAAAAGGTGCAAGTGGTACAAACGGCCCCTACCGTGCCCTATGAAGTGGTACTGAATGACGATACCGTCAAAACGATTGACAGCGCCTCCGAACTGCCTGATCCGAGCAAACTCAAAGAAATTCGCGAGCCGATGATTCGTGCGAATATTATCATCCCCGGCGAAAATATTGGGGATATTTCCAAGCTTTGTCAGGATCGCCGCGGCATTTACCGCAAAACCGAGTACATTGGACCACAACGGGTGATTCTCGAATATGATCTGCCGCTGGCAGAGGTTATTTTTGATTTTTTTGATCGTCTGAAAACGGCCACCCGCGGTTACGGCACCTTGGATTACAACTTTTTGGGATTCAAGGCCGATGATCTGGTACGTATGGATATTCTCGTCAATGGCCAGGCCATCGGTGCCTTGAGCCTGATTGTTCACAAATCGAAAGCCGAAAGCCGTGGCCGCGCCATTATCCGCAAGCTCAAGACCGAAATCGGACGCCATCTTTTTGAAGTGCCGCTCCAGGTCGCCATCGGTTCACGGGTTATCGCCCGCGAAACCATCAGCGCCATGCGTAAAAACGTCACCGCCAAATGCTATGGCGGCGATGTGAGTCGCAAGCGCAAGCTTCTGGAAAAGCAGAAGGAAGGCAAAAAGCGCATGAAACAGGTCGGACGGGTCGAAATTCCACAAGAGGCATTCATGGCGGTACTCGAACCGGGGGAATAATTCAGGAAGGCGTGCAGAAACAAATGAGGGCTTCAGAGGCATGATTTTCAGCTGCGGGCCGGTACCAACAGATTGGCGGGATCCGTAAACAGGCCGGCGAGTTGACGGCGTGCCAAGCTCTCGGCTACAAGAACCCGCGGGCAAATATAAGGTTTTTGTCCGGACGCTGGCTTCATGCTCTGCATTGATTGCCGTCGACCGAAACTCGCTGATGGAGAATATGCTCATGCACCTGCGACAAAGCCTCTATCGGCACCTGGGCCGCTGGATCACGTGCGAATTTGAGTTCAGCCGCGATGCGCGGCTCGGATTAGGCAACCGCTATGAGGTCGAGAGTTTTAAGGATGTGTTCTGTCATTTCTTCTATTGGCAGGTCTGACGGTACTGTTCGGATAATGCGGATATAGCCCGCGCGGTTGCATATCAGCCGCCGCATGCCGCGTTCGCGTGGCTCCCCCGCAAGTCCCAAGCTCAGCAGGCGGTTCGATCAATAATAAGTCGCAATGGCTTGTGAGGGCCAAGTAATTGCACTCGGCCCAGCTCGGCTTTTCCAAAGTGGGCCAGTTCCACCGTTTTTATCTTCACCGTGCCGCCCAATACGGACAGCGTCACTTGAACGGTGCCACCGGAGCGTTTCTCAATGACCACGGTGCCCCAGGCGTATCCGGTGGACCAAAACCAGTTTACTGACTTTTTGCCGGGCACATCAAATGCGATCGTTCCGGTTACACCGGAATAATGAAAGCCGGTCAAGGCCAACACGGCCCCCCATGCCGCCATGGGCCGGACGTAATGATGCCCACATTCGGGCTCATCAAACGGGGAACGCTTTCTGCCATCATGTCGGGCGCGGACCGTTTGGATGATTTTGACCGCCGCGCCGATACGACCTGCATAGATGAGTTCAGTCGCGGTGGCGTATTCAAAGCCGCTCCATACTTCATTGCAGTAGGGAAAAGGAAATTGCGGCCTCCGCCCTCTGGGGTACGTACATACCAGCATCCCCCCTTCCTCATTAAGAGCATACGTGCGTAAATGATTGAAATGGCCGAACATCGATGATTTAAAATTATATTTCATCAGCGATGCCAGCGCCTTTTTAACATGGTCCGGACGGGAAAGATCCCCCAGGCCCAGCACATGAGCCATTGTCTGCCCCACCAATTGATCCGCCAGACAACCCGCGCCGATCTGATGAATCGGATGGTGCAGATCCCTTACGCCGATATTCCACATCAAATCCGGATGTATCGCCGATGTATCCTCCGGCGGCACAATGTGCTGCTCATAATATTCACCATTGAAAAGATGGGTATCCATCCAGTGGGATCCGCGAACAAAAAGATCGTGACATTTTTGTGCGAAGGACCCTTCTCCAAGATAACGAGCCATCTCCTCCACCGCCCGCAACGCCCCCAAATACCAGAAGCCCACTTCCGGATTCGGGCCAAAATATTCCACATCCATCGTATTGTGCTGGGACCCTTCCATGACGCCATCCTGATTGCCATCCCATCCATGCTCCACCCAGCAGAATTCCATCGACTTGCGGGCGCTGGGCCAGCATTTTTTCAGAAAATCATC
>JAKAZF010000158.1 GCA_021826605.1 Planctomycetota bacterium
TTCAATAATTTCGCTGCGTGTGCGCGGTGTCACGCCGAGCTTCACCAGCATTAAATCCCGTGAAACATAAGGCGAATCTTTATAGTCGCGCACTTTCACAACAGTAACAATTTTGGCCAGTTGCTTACGCACCTGATCGAGTGTGCGCTCATCGGCGATAACCACAATGGTCATGCGGGAAAGATTGGGATCTTCCGTACGGCCCACCACCAGAGAATCAATATTAAATCCACGCGCGGAAAACATATTGGCCACGTGCGAAAGCACGCCGGGTTCATTCATTACCAGTGCGGTTAAAATATGCCGCATAATTCATACTCCAATGCAAAAAATTGTTTTTAAACCATTCATGCTGCGGCGCGGATCCATAAAACAGGACCGCACCGGCATCAACGGCAGCTTGAATCAACAGGATAAGGCCAAGGTGGGCCTCAGGCCAGCGTGCCCATGTCCCGTGCCATATTCGGTGGTGCCGATCCGACAATTCCGAGTTCCATTTCATGAATGCCCTTACCGCTGGGCACCATGGGATAAACGTTTTCATCGGTTTCGCATAGGAAATCCACCACGCACGGGCCGGGATGGCGGATCATCTCATCGACAACTTTCTGCACATCTTCTTTCTTTTCGCAACGGATGCCGCGTATGCCAAAGCTTTCAGCCATGGCCGCAAAATCCGGATTGATCATTTCCGTGTTGCTGAAGCGGCTGCCATAAAACATCTTCTGCCATTGCCGCACCATGCCCTGAAAATTATTGTTCAGGATGGCCACTTTGACCGGCAACTGATATTGCCGGATTGTGGCGAGCTCCATGGCGGTCATGATAAAGGACGCATCGCCGTCAATATCAATCACCAGGTCCTTCGGCCGCGCCACCTGCGCGCCGATGGCGGCAGGCAGGCCATAGCCCATGGTTCCCAGTCCGCCGCTGGTAATCATGCTGCGCGGGATGCTCCAGCGGATAAACTGCGCCGCCCACATCTGATGCTGGCCCACGCCGGTGGTGAAAAAGGCGTTGCCGGCGGTGGCTTTGTTAATGGCTTCGATAATCGCCTGCGGCTTGGCCACCGGTGAATCATCACGATAGGCAAATGGATACTTGGCTTTCCATTGGGCAATCTGCTCCAGCCACTGCTGGCGCGGACGGTGTTCAATAAGCTCAATCATATCGGTAAGACACAACCGCGCATCGCCCACCACCGGCACATCCACCTTCACGCTCTTGCTGATGCTGGTGGGATCAATATCCACATGCACAATTTTGGCCTTGGGCGCGAATAGCTTGAGATTACCGGTTACTCGATCGTCAAACCGCGCTCCAATGGCAATAAGACAATCCGCATCCTGCACGGCATAATTGGCATACGCAGCGCCGTGCATACCCAGCATGTGCAGGCTAAGCGGATGATTTTCATCAAATGCGCCAAGGCCCAGCAACGTTGTGGTGCAGGGAATGTTCCCTTTTTCCGCCAATTCGCGCACTATTTTCCATGCACCGCTGATAATGGCTCCGCCGCCGACATACAGCACCGGCCGCTGCGACGCGTTAATCATTTCCGCGGCAGCTTTCACCATCCGGCTGTGGCCAAGGCGATAGGTTTTATACCCCGGCAGCCAGGGCGTATCATCAATGGCAGATTCCACCTTGTTGGTGGTGACATCCACCGGCAGATCCACCAGCACCGGACCGGGGCGGCCGGTTGTGGCAATAATAAAGGCCTCATTGATAATCCGGGGCAAATCTTTGACGTTCTTGACCAGATAATTGCGCTTGGTCACCGGCCGGGTAATGCCTGTAACATCCGCTTCCTGAAAGGCATCGTTCCCGATCACATACGTGCGCACCTGCCCGGAGAAAACAATCATCGGAATTGAATCCATGTAGGCGGTTGCCAGAGGTGTCACGGTATTGGTGGCCCCCGGGCCGCTGGTGACAATCACAATGCCGGGCTTGCCGGTGGCACGGGCGTAACCATCGGCCATGTGGCCGGCACCCTGCTCATGGCGCACAAGAACAAAGTTAAGTTTGGTATCATAAAGCTGATCAAATGTCGGCAAAATGGCGCCGCCGGGATAGCCGAACGCATCGGTGACGTTGTGCTCCAGAAGCATCTGCAGCAATATCTGGGCACCGGTTTTTCCGATGTACCGATCCGTCAGACCCGTGGGATGCCCAAGAACCGGAAGTTCATTGCCGACTTCGGCTCCGGAATGGACACCTGCCGCTGAAGGCGACGCTTCAGGCATTTTGTCAGTTTTGTTGGGCTTGGTGGTTTTGGAAGCTGCCGCTCTGGCCGCTCCCCCGCTGAGGGAAGTGCTGGACATAAAAACCTCATTTCAACATCGGCTGCATTGGAAAGGTTGGCATGGCGTCCGCCGCACGGCAGATTACACCAGCGCCCAACCAGGCCGCCAGTCCCGGCAAGCCGGGATAACGAATTTCTCCGAGCCGCAGCCCGTGATATTCGCCGTCGATGCAATAGTCATAGCAGGTTTAACAAAGAAATGCAAGCGGCGAGGGGTTGCCCTTCTTTTGCGCGGTGCCCCCACCTTTTTCCCTGCCCAGGATCGGCTTGCAACAGTGGATGATAGGCCGGACCGCCGATTTCAAGGATAACACTGATACGATGGCAACGATCCGAAACGACCAACCAACATTCCGCATTAGTTACTGATCATTGTTCATTAGTTCCCGGGAGACAACGGGGTGAACCGCGGATAAAGCGGATGAACGCGGATACGGGGATAGTTTCCCAGTTATCCGTTTATTCCGTGCACGGGGTAAACCTCCTGCACGGATAGTGCGAATGGTCCAGAACTTGAGCAAGCCCTCCCTAAAGGCTGAAACCATAACGCAACACGACGGCTGTCCCCGAATTAAGGTAACACAATACCGCGCCAAGTTCCCACATTCATGCGCCCCGTATCCGCGTCATCCGCTTAGAGAGTTTACCCCGTGCGCGCCGGGGCGGTCCATCTCATCTTACCAAACACACACAATGAGGCTGGCTGACGAGTGAGAAGTTGGGAGTTAGGAGGATTGTGAAGCGCTGTGCTTTGAACAGGTTCTGGATGCTGATCCGCAGATTGCACGGAGACAGTATTACAGTACGTGCAATATGGGTCAGTACCTGTCGCGCCGCACCGGGAATCATTGCTCCCCGGCGTGCCGGGGGTCGTTGACGGTTGACGCCCCCCTCGAGTATCAGTGTCATCCGTCAGATCTGTGGTCCGAACGATTTTAGCCATTACTCACGGGTAATCTTCTCATTGTGTTCGCAGGCAATCGCATGCATGTTGCGGAAGCGGTCATAGCCCCTTCAGGAATGATTAAATCAATGGCTGATTGGCCAGTTAACACCATCGATGCTATTATATCTGTCTCGCGCGTACGCCCCGGCCATGGTCGGGCCCGATGCACGGGTTGACTGTGAACCTGGTCAGGTCCGGAAGGAAGCAGCCATAAGCATGTTCAGTCCGGTGCCGTCGGTAGCCCGACCTTGGGCGGGGCGGACCGCGAAAATCAACACTTGACAGCGCAATGCAAAACCGCGAAATTTCAGGTCTTAGAGCCTGTTTGGAAACTCCGCCGGGAGCGCCTTGGCGCGGCAAACGGCCGTCTGCGGCGTCCTCGATCCTCAACATATTCCGGAATATGCCTCGGATCTGCGTCCTTGCATCCAACGATTTCCCCCCCCAATCCACCCGCATCGGACTTTCCAAACAGGCTCTTAGCTATCATTTTAACTTGTCGGTGCGCATTTCCGCTATGCGCTTTTGGAGGCACAGCGGACAAAAGCAATCCCCCGTATCGCCCGGCTTGGCCAATCCCGCAACAAGCGGCATATCAGCACACCAGCATCCGGCTCCAGTATTCTGACAGATAAACTCTCTTCCGCAGCGACAGCGCTTCACGCTTCCCGCTGTTGGCACGTTGTTATTATCCGCCATAGCTGCCATCGCTTTTATCCAAAATCCGCCTGCTGCCGGATGTGCCGGCGCACTATTTTTCCCAATCAGTTTTTTACCGCAAAGACCTTCACACTCGCGGCATAGGCATTGACATCATACCGCCGCAGCACATCGGCAATATCCGCGTGCAATGGCTTGATGGGGGCCGAAGAATTGCAGCAGCCGGTGGATACAACGGTTAATCTTGATCCGCCTTTTTCCGCCGGAGGCTGCTGATGGCGGTCATCACTCATGGGCGTTGAGCAGCAGCCCACTTGTCCATCAGCCTGAGCGTACGCATTAAGATCCGCACCGCTGTCGATAACGGCGATACTGGAAAAACCGGCTTGCGCCAGATGCTGTTGATATTCCTCAATGAGCACCGCACCGGCAATACACCCGACATAGGCGCCAATATTATTGGCGAGTTCGGCAGGCAGCGGCTTTTTTAACGCAATATCGCTTACCGCCAGGCGGCCGCCGGGCTTGAGTATTCGGAATATTTCCCGCATGACCGCCGATTTATCCGGGGCCAGATTAATCACACAGTTGGAAATCACACAGTCGGCAGAGCCTGCGGGAAGCGTGGTGTTATCAATGGTGGCCAGGATAAATTCAACATTTGTGTAGGGCCGGCCATCCGGACCATACGCGGCATTTTTCCTGGCGCGGTCGATCATGCTTGGCGTCATATCAATACCAATGGCCCTGCCCGCCGGCCCGACTTTGGCAGCCGCCAGAAATACATCCAGCCCCCCGCCGCAACCCAGATCAACGATGGTTTCACCCGAACGCAGCGACCCCATGGCGGTGGGATTGCCGCAGGAAAGCCCCATATTGGCCCCAGCGGGTATGGCTGCGAGTTCCGCCGCCGAGTAGCCGAACGATTCCGCCACAGCCCTTATTCCGGCATCCGCGCCGGAAAGACTTGATTGCGCTACAGCCCCATAGCGGGCCTGCACTTCATTGACAATAGTTTGAGACATGTTCTGAATCCTTATGTAATATTTTCGTTGAACCATTAACACTGTTAATCATTGCCGGGCAGGCCGCATTGGCATCCACGTCCGCACCCGCCGATACCGCATCTTTGAAAATCCGGCGTTGGAAATACAACGCCACATTCACCAGACCGATCATGACCGGAACTTCCACCAGCGGACCGATGACCGTGGCAAATGCCGCGCCGGAATTGATTCCAAAAACCGCCACCGCCACCGCTATGGCCAATTCAAAATTATTGCTGGCGCTGGTCAGCGCAATGGTAGTGGTTTTGGAATAATCCGCACCACTCTTCCGGCCAAGCCAGAAACTCAATAGAAACATGATTAGAAAATAGACCGCCAGCGGAATCGCCACGCGTACCACGTTCAATGGAATGTCAACGATCAACCGCCCTTTCAGGCTGAACATCACCAGGATGGTAAACAGCAGCGCGATAAGCGTTATCGGGCTGATGCGCGGGATAAATTTTTGCTCGTACCATTGCCGCCCCGCCACGGGCAATAATACCAATCGTGTTAACAGTCCCGCGACAAACGGAATACCTAAATAGATTCCCACGCTTTCGGCAATCTGAACAATGGTCACCGCCACCGCACTGCCTTTGAACCCCAGCATGGGCGGAAGAACGGTGATAAACACCCACGCATACAGGCTGTAAAGCAGAATCTGAAAGACGCTGTTAAAGGCCACCAGTCCCGCGGCATATTCCGCATCACCTTTGGCCAGATCATTCCAGACAATCACCATGGCGATGCACCGGGCCAGGCCCACAAGAATCAATCCCGCCATCAGTTCCGGATAGCCGTGCAAAAATGCGATCGCCAGAACAAACATCAACACCGGGCCGATGAGCCAATTCAAGGTCAGTGACAGGCCCAGGACCTTCCAATCGCGAAACACATTGCCGAGCCGCTCATAGCGCACCTTGGCCAGCGGCGGATACATCATGGCAATGAGTCCGATGGCGATGGGGATATTGGTTGTACCAATCTGAAATGCGTTGATAACCCCCGCACTGGATGGAATAAAATAGCCGATTGCGACGCCAAGGGCCATGGCGGCAAATATCCAAAGCGTCAGATATCGATCCAGATAATTGAGTTTGCGGGATATATGTTCAGTCATTGCCCGGCCTCCGTTGATGGAGCCAACAAAGCTTCCGGAAGCGTTGAGACAAAATCCCGTATTTGATCGCGCACGCGCCGATAATGGGTCAGAGCCTCTTCCGGCGTTTTGGCGGCCTTGGCCAGTTTTGGCGGGTCATCAAAACCAACATGCACAATGGCGGTCTTTTTTCCCAACCATGCCGGACAGGTTTCATTGGCATGGCCGCATACGGTAATGACCGCATCAAACGGCACATTTATCAACTCATTGACATTTTTTGATTTATGAGCGCTGATATCCACTCCCGCCTCCGCCATGACCCGCACCGCGCTGGGATTTAAGCCATGCGTTTGAATACCCGCGGAATAGGCTTCAAGCACGTGGCTCTTCAGATGCCGCGCCCAGCCTTCCGCCATTTGGCTGCGGCAGGAATTTCCGGTACAGAGAAAGAGAATTTTCAGTTTTTGAGCCATCGGATCACATTCCCATTATATACGCTTACACACATATATTAGCCAAAAAAAAGGCTATTCCTCTTCATTGACAACATTCCGGCCCACACGCTTTGGCCCCCAGGCGTTTGCGGTCAAGCATTAATTCCGGCACGGT
>JAKAZF010000159.1 GCA_021826605.1 Planctomycetota bacterium
CGGCAACTAAGACTCTTCTCAATTCTCTTTGGCCACCTTGGCATTCGGACGATTCGTCATTCCGGCCTGGTAGCGCACCGAATTGCGGCAGCAATCAGACTGCGGCGCGGGCTTGAAGGATTTTGGCACGATCCGCCCAAAGTGTTGTGTCATTGGCCCAACTGGCATTGGCGCAGAGCAGGCGGAAGTCAGTTTCCGGCACCGTGGATATGCGCATCATGGATAATAAACGCGGGTCCATGAGCGGCATGAATAGTGCTGTTGATAAACGTCACACCATTGGCGTTGACGATTTTCATGCCATCATGGGCGCTGATATGCACGTTGTTAAACAGCACATCGGAAATGCGTTTTTCCGGTAAGCCGATAATCATCCCCGCGACTCTACCATCGGTTGCTGTGACATCATGAATGACAATATGCCGCCAGATTGGCGTGGTGGCGCTGATCGGCTGGGCTTTATCCAACTGCGGGTGACGTGGAATTTTCAGATAGTAACTGACAATTTGTACCGGCACTTTTACCGCGTTCATGGAAAGGTGGGTATAAACCAGATCCGTCACGGGACCGCCACGATGGCGATTGGACTTCAGGCGAATGCCCGCATCGGTTTTGTTAAACGTGCAGTCCATCACCGTGAGGTTCCGCAGGCCGCCATAAGTAACACTGCCGACGGACATGCCGTGACCGTGATCAAATAAACAGTGCGAAATGAGAAAATTCTCGCATGACAGATGTATCCATCCGTGCTTTCCGGCGGCTTTAATGGCAATGCAGTCATCGCCTTCATTGAAGTGACAGCCGGTGATCAGGTAATTCCATCCCGACGGATCAATGCCGTCGGTGTTGGGCGAATTCTGTGGTGCCAGAATGGTGATACCCCGGATTACAACATCCCGACATTCCTGCGGGAAGAGGTGAAAGCTGGGCGAGTTTTTCAGCGTGACACCTTGAATCAGTACGCGCCGACACTCATTGAGGACAATCATCTGCGGGCGATGAATCGGAACGGGAGTGGGAACAGGCTTGATTCTGGCTTTTTTGTCCGCCGCCTTTTCAGCCCAGGCGATTTTCCACCAGGGGCGGCCCTGGCCATTGATCATGCCGTGCCCGGTAATTTCTATATCATGGGCGTTGTCAGCCTGCAGACAACCGCCATAGCCGGCGGAACCTCGCTTATACAATGCCGGGTTGTTACTGAAGAGAATCTCGGAGCCTCTGGCCAGATGCAAATTGGTGTTGCTGTGAAGAGTCAACGGTCCCGTGAGGTATTTTCCCGCCGGCACAAGCACCTCACCGCCACCATCTTCATGACAGATATCCAGCGCCCGCTGAATGGCCAGCGTATCAAGTGTGCGGCCATTACCTTTGGCATGATAAGAGAGAATATTGAACGATTGACCGGCAATGCGCGGAGCGCTGGCGGCGAGAATTTCCGGCAGCAATGTGCGCTGCACAATAGCCTGCGGATTCCAATGGTCTTTCCCGGCAAGCACATCGCGCACGGTATAGTGTGCCGCCTGAGTCGGGGTTAATTGTCTGATCCAATGCACCCGCTTTGCGGGGACCCATCCGGGTCCGGCATTGTCAAATTCAGCATACCGGGTGGTTGTTTTATCAATCGGATTGTGATGCCAGGTAATCCATCCGCGCGGCTCAATGGCGTTTGGCATCCAGGTGTGCATAAACACGACATCGGCATACTGCCGCCACGGGCGACCAAGCACCACCCGATCAGGCCGGCTTTCGGAGGTTATTTTGCAATGATTGAACACATAGCCATATTTTTGTTGTTTTGGGGTGCGAGCGGCGGTGATAAAGCCGTATCCCAGGCAATGAATCCGGCAATGATCAAAATAACTCGTGGCACCGCCGAAAATAAAATCGGTAGCCCCGGCGATATAACAGTTTTCAAAATATTGGCGATGAGCGGAGGTTAAGACGGTATCCTGCCAGCCGGTAAAGCGGCAATGATCAAATATCTCCCGGTCGCCATCGACGCGGATGGCCAGGGCCTGTCCGGTATTGCCGGCGGTATTGACGAAGGAGATGTTGGCGGCGGAGAAATTGTCAGCTTTGATCCAAACGGTCTGCGTGGCAAAGGTGCCTATGGGTTTACCATTGGCGGCTTTGTCATTGGCATTGAGATTCCAGGTGATAATGGTTTGGCGGGTTTTGCCATCTTCGCCGAGAAAGGTGATGGCCGGCTTATGCCGCCCCACCACAACCCGCCCGCGATAGATGCCGGGCTTTATGAAAATAATCACCGGTGATTGACTGTTATTGGGGACGGCATTAACGGCGGCCTGAATCGTTTTGAATTGGCCGCTGCCATTGGCGGCAACCGTTATGATCTTTTGCGGCCCGGCGGCGCGAACCAGCCCCGCCGAACACATGGCAGCCATAATAGCCGGCACCAGAAACCGTAAACGCATCATACATCTCCTGTATTGACTGATCGTGTTTGATTCAATCCATCCGCCCATGCGGACGGACCGATGCGGCCATCCCCGCAATTATTTTCCATTCATTGGCCGGTGCCACCAATTTCCCGGTCCCAGCACCGTTTCGGCAGTGATTGTTTGAGCCTGCGTTTTGGTTAACTGCCTGGACCATAGCGCCCGGCTCTTCACATTTGCGCCGGGGCCTCGGCTGTTGTATTCCGCAAAGCGGGCGGTTTTTCGGAGCTTGGGCTTTTTCCAATCGCTCCAGCCAACCGGGCGGATCTGTTTGCCCATGTAGCAATCTATAAATATCGTGCTTCCGTACGGCCGCCATGGACGCCCCAGATAGACGCTGCCGGCGGGGGTGGATTTCAGACTTGTGAGGCGACAATGCATAAATACAAAGCCGAAGCGTTGATTCTGTGGCGTGGACGGTGCGGTGATGCTGCCCCAATGCCCCTTATTAACATTACGGATGGTGCAATGATCGAATAAGCCGGTGCCAAAGCCATAAATATAATCCACGGCGCCGGTAATCAGGCAGTGCGAAAAATAGGCGCGTGGATCGGGATGTGAAAAGTAAAGCGTATCCTGAAAAGCCAATATGCGACAATGATCAACCACCAGCTTGTCGCCACCGACGGTAACCGCCAGCGCCTGATTGCCGTTGACATTGGATTTTTGCACGTAAGCATTTTGAATCGTGATATGATCAAGCGTGGTGTTAGACGCGTAAATGCACAACGTGGCGGTATTCATAAATTCGTGCGGCAGACCATTCTTTCCGGCGTCGCGTACCGGCAGATTGTCGGTTAATACCGTATTACGCGCGTTGGTTCCCTGCAGGGTAATGTAGGGTTTATCCGCCGGGATCACCACCAAACCGGAGTAGCTGCCCGGGTCAATATGGATAATCGCAGGCCGCTTATTATTTGCCGGCACCGCATTGACGGCGGCCTGAACGCTTCGGTACGCTCCAGTGGCCGTATAGGAAACGGTATAGACCGCCGGGCTGAGGCCCGCGGTGGCTGCGCGACTGGCCTTGGCGACGGTGGCACCGGCGAGTTGTCGAGCCATGCTTAATGGTCCGGCATTGCAGCGCGGGAAACCGGCTGTCAGCGATAGCGCCAGTAATATGACCGCGGATGCTGCGGTGACTTTTCCATCAGAGTTCAGGGATCGCATGATACATTCTCCTGTATAACCGGCACATCAACATTCCGGATTACCATCATCCGACGCGAACATTGACTGCCGGATTCAGTATACAAGCCGTTACGCATCGAGGGATCAATGCGAATTCCAGGGGCCACTTCCCAGAATTGCCTTAACGGAATATCTGGCGGCCTGGGCTTTGGTCAATTGATGCGACCATTTTACCCGGAGTTTAACATTCGCTCCGGGTCCTGTGGAATGATATTCCGCAAACCGCGCGGTTTTGTAATAGCTTGTGCCTTGCCAATTCAGCCAGCCAGCCGGGGCGATATCGGAACCCATATGGCAATCAATATAAGTGGTGCTGCCATACGCTCTCCATGGTCGCCCCAGGTAAACGCTTCCGGCGGGCACATGTTTTGATGCGGTAAGGCTGCAATGCAGAAACACCAGGCCGTAGGGCTGGTGCTTCGGGGTATTGGGGGCGGTTATGCAAGCCGAGCCGACCGATCGAATGACGCAATGATCAAACACCGCCCGAGCCTCTCCAAAAATAAAATCGACGGCACCCTGGATCAGACATTTACGAAAATAGATTTTTGCATGCGGATTATGTACATAAAGCGTATCCTGCCAGGCCAGAAAGCGGCAATGTCGAAATATCACCGGGCCGTCACCGGTGCGCACGGCAACCGCCTGACTGCCCTTGCCATAAGAATTGACAAATGTCAGATGCTCCGCGGTTATATCGCGGCCAAGAATGGTAACAGTGGGTGTATGAAATGTGCCAATTTCCTTTCCATTTGCTCCCTTGTCTCTGGCACCGAGGTTATAGGTGATGATGGTTTTTTTCGCGTTGCGCCCCCGCAGGATAATATTGGAATCATCGGACGGCACCGTTACCAGTTCCTTATAGGTTCCGGGCGCGATTTTAATGATAATCGGCTTGCGACTGTGCGCGGGCACGGCATCAATGGCAGCCTGAATGGTTTTGTATTGCCCTTTGGGGCCTACGGTCAGAACTTTGCCGGCAGCCACGACCGTTTGCCCGCAGCAGCCCAGAGCGATCAACAGTGTCGCAAATGCGGGGAGCGTTGCATTTAGAAACTTCATAGATATCTCCTACCGTCATACAGATTAACAATGACCGATTCCAATTGATCCCGTGGCATCGGGAGCGTTACTGCCGGCAGAGCCTCGGGCTATGTGCCAGCGCGACATCTCATCTCCCGCCGCCAGTTTTCAAATTGATGCCCGCTACCTGCGCGTTATACGGAATAATGGCCGGGCCATGCTTCACGGTAATGCTTGAATTGATAAAGCGGATATTCCGGGCATTAAGAATGGTGAATCCGCGGTTGGCACGAATGTGCACATTGGAAAAGACGATATCGTCAGCGGGTAATCCGGGAAGCGCGGAAATACGACCGGCGTGCGGCGAGTTCACCGAGGTAACATTCTCAAAATATACATGTTTCCAGATTGGAAGATTGCGATGTGTCCGCAATGCGGGAACTTGTGACGGTGTTTTGGGCTTTTTCGGATAAAAGCTGTTGATGAATACCGGCAGACGGACATTCCGCATGGTCAGATTCTGATACCACAAATATTCGGACAAGCCACCATAACCCGGCCCGGCCTTGAGCCGCACTCCGCGGTGCGTATGGTCAAAGGTGCAGTTGCGCACCACCACATATTTCAGGCAGCCATTGGTCTGCCCGCCGACGGACATACCATGTCCATGTTCAAAGGTGCAATGAGTGATAAGAAAGTTCTCACAGGATGGACGGGAGGGTGTACCATTGCGGGCACCGGCTTTAATGGCGATGCAATCATCCCCTTCATTAAACGTACACCGGGTGATGTAATAATTCCATCCCGAGGGGTCACATGCATCGGTATTGGGCGTGTTAATCGGAGCCGTGATGGTGACGTGATCAATCATGACATCCCGGCACTGGTTGGGAACCAGATGAAACATCGGTGAATTTTCCAAGTGTACATTTTGCACCAATACCCGCGTGCAATTCTCCAGCACCACCATGAAGGGACGATGCGGCAGTTTCGGCGGATGTTTATGACCGGGCTGTTTTCTGTAGCGCGGCCACCAGGCCTGCCCCTGACCATCAATTGTGCCGTGACCGGTAATGGCAATATCGTGTGCGTGCACGGCGACGATGCAGTTGCGATAGCCAGGATGCTCAATATTCCGCTGCTTTTTAACCGACGGCAGATAATACTTGGGGTTCGCAGCCATGCGGATTTCCGCTCCGCGGGCCAGATGAAAATTCATATTGCTGCCCAGAACCAGCGGACCGGTGAGATAATCACCGGCGGGAACCAGTACTTCGCCCCCACCGGCCTTTTCACAGGCTTGAATGGTTTTTTCGATGGCGCTGGTGTTGATTGTCGTTGCATTTCCGACCGCGCCAAAGGACTTGATATTAAATGTGCGGTTTGGAATCCGCGGTTGATCGACCTTGACCATGTGATGAATTCTGGCGACCACTTTGCCAACCCATGCAGGTTGTGCGAAGCAGGTCGCGCCGGAGCCTGTCATTGTGGCCAGAGAAACGCCGGCGGCCATGGCAAGACATTTGAGTTTGGCATTTGACATAGGGTGTGTCTCCTTGAGGTTAGTTTGCGATTTTCGCATTGTGCGCCATGATTTGCGGAGGATTCTTCGCCGCAATTTTACAATGATCCATGGTGATGTCCGCATTGACAACATGCATTCCATCACGTGCGGCCAGACGGACATTTCGCATATAGAAATCGGTAACCGGCATTTCAGGCCGGCCGACGATAAATGCCGCGGTGGCCGCGCCGGTGGCGGTAACATCACGGATATGAATGTGGCGCCAGCGGGGTGTTTCGGCAGTAACAGCCATCGCCTTACCGGCCATCGCCCGGCGGGGAATGCTGTAGGCCCATGGAGATGTATTGTTGTAGTAGCTGCTGACCAGAATCGGGATGTCCACATTTTTCATCGTTAAATTGCTGTACCATAAATCATCTACCAGTCCGCCGTTATGAATATCCGCCTTCAACCGAATACCCGCCTGCGTGCCATCA
>JAKAZF010000160.1 GCA_021826605.1 Planctomycetota bacterium
TCCGTATGAGCTGGTGATTCACAGCCTGAAACCGACGGATAATGTGCTGGAGGTTGAAGTTACCAACCTGCCGGCCAATCGCATCCGGTATATGGACCGCAAGCGTATCGCGTGGAAGATATTCCGCGACGCCAATTTCGTGAATATCGACTACCGCCCATTTAACGCGGCCCATTGGCCGATTATGGACTCCGGCCTCTTAGGACCGGTGACGCTGTCATCCGTCGGTTGACCCAGCGCTCTGGGCCGCAGGGGCGTCAGGTCCCGGCCCGATGCAACACTACCGCGTGGCCGTCATAATGCACAATCTGATCCGGTTGGGCCGGTTCAATGCCCACACCATGATCAGGGCTGACAAACACAATGCGGAACGTGCGATGATTAAGCATGTCCGGGAACGATCCCTGGCGTTGGCCAATGGTCAGTTTTCCGGCTTTATCGTCCCAGGTAAACGCGATGGTGGCGTAGGTGCCCTTTTCATAATCGTAGGAATCGCCTTCATCTTCATAAAGCGTGAATTCACCGTTGGCACCGTCGTAGACGCGCAATTCAATTGGATCAGCCGGTTCCTGAGCATTCTGCACCGACGGCCCAAATGGAATAATGGATCCCGCGCGGATGTACAGTGGCAACGAATCCAGAGCTGCCGGAGCTTCCACGCTTTGGCCGCCCTGCAATTTACGGCCGGTCCAGAAATCAAACCAGTGTGTCGATTCCGGCAGATATACCTGGCGTGAAGCCGCCCCGGCTTTGGTGACGGGGTTGACCAAAACCGCCGGGCCGAACATGAATTGATCCGGTACGTCATAGACTTTGGAATCGGTGCGGAAATCCATCACCAAACCACGCAACATGGTGTAACCCTGATTGGTTACCATCCATGCCACGGAATAAATGTAAGGCAGGAGGTGGTAGCGCAGGCGGTCAAACTTTTCCAGTATGGCCATTGCCGGCGGCCCGAACCGCCACATCTCCTTCGGATAATTGCAGCCATGCACCCGGAACATCGGACAGAATGCCCCGAACTGGAACCAGCGGATAAAGCATTCACGATACGCGGGATCCTGCGGATTGCCGCTTAAATAGCCGCCAATATCGGTATTCCAATACGGGATGCCGCTTAAGCAGAAATTAATGCCCGCAGGAATCTGCAAAGCCAGCGTCGCCAAATTTCCGGCCACATCACCGGACCATGTAATGGCCGAATGGCGCTGCTGCCCGGCCCACGCGGAACGGGTTAAAATCATGACACGCTTAACATCCGTGGTGCCACGCTGCCCGTTGTAGACCGAGCCGGTGTGCATGAGCGGGTAGGCGTTATAAACAAACGCTCCCCAGCCTGCGTGAGTTTTAACGTTAGCAAATTCACCCCATTTTCCACCGAGTTCCGGCTCACTGGCATCGAGCCACCAGGCGTCAACGCCTTTGGAAAACAAGTCTTTATTGAGCACGGACCAGTAAAGTTTCCGCGCTACAGGATTAAAGGCGTCATAATACGCGGTGGCGGGATTCCACATTTTGTTGTCCCCGCCGGTCATGGGATATAACGCCCCCGCCTGCTTGAGAAGATTATAATTGCTGGAGCCCGGAGCAAACTTCGCCCAGACTGAAATCATAAAGTGCAGCTTCTCGTGATGCAGTTGGTTGATCATTTCTGTGGGCCGCGGATAGCGCAGCGAATCCAGGATGTTGGAACCCCATGGGTGCGGGTACCAGTAAAACCAGTCCTGTACGATGCCGTCAATGGGAATTTTTAAGGAACGATATTCACCGGCGACACCCAGCACCTGCAATTGATTTTCATACCGATTTTTGCTTTGCCAATACCCCCACACCCACCGCCCCATCATCGGAGCAGCGCCGCTTAAATTCCGCCATTGGGCCATGGCGACATCCAGGTCCGGGCCGTACATGACATAATAATCAACGACCGAACCCACATGTGAATGCCAGTTCAAAACATTCGGTTCTTTACCGGCCCCTACTTTGACCACGGTCATGGCCGGATTATCCCAGAACAGGCCATAGCCCATGCTGGACATCATGAATGGAATGCCGATGTGTGTCGGGTTGCGCTGGGCCAGATGGACAATTTCTCCCCGGTTATTGGCTACACCGCGCGGATGTTCGCCCAACCCGAAGATGGCCTCATCCGGCTGGAGGACAAATTTCTGGCGGACACGGTAGGTGGCGACATCCTTAAACTTCACCGGCAACATGCTTCGTCCGCCGCTGCTTTCCGCCAGAAACACGTTTCCCTGATCGTCAAGAAATTCAACCACACCAGTAGAGCGGTCGATGCGGGCGGAAATATGTTGTGCTGAAACGACCACGTGGGTCGCAGTTTTGTGCAGTTGCCAGGTGGTTTTAACCGGGCCGTGAATCACCGCCAGACTTTCATGCTGCGGGTTATCACCGGCGGCCGAGAAAAGAATGCGAATGACCCGATCCGAATAGACCATCACGCGCATGGAGCCGGTGGCCAATGTCAGCAGCACGCCATGAGCTTCCTGCCTGATGGCCGTAACTTTTGAAGTACCGTTGACCGCGCCCCGTTTGGCCGCCGTTGCCACCGATGCCCCAGCCGCCAGAGCCGAAGTCACCGCCGCCGCCTTGAGAAAACCGCGGCGATGCGTGGTAAGGGCCAGATGTTCCATTTCGCTCATGATAAAAACTCCAATTAAGAGCGCGTCGGAATCTTACACGATAATTCGCAACTGGGAAACCAATTGCAGATGACGGGCAAACAATGGGACTTGCTTTCCCCCTGCCGCTGCGCCTATGCTAATGAATGTGTGGCCTCAAGGATCGGTCAACAAAGGAGTTTATCCCGTGCCAATTTACGAATTTGAATGCAAAGATTGTGGTAAAACGTTTGACCATCTGGCACCCACCATGCAGGCCACGAATCAAAAAGCGATGTGCCCGCAATGCCAGTCGAAGAATACGATTCGTAAAGTTTCCGTTTTCGCGGTGGCCAATGCTCAACCCGCCGGTGCGGCGATGCCCGGCGGGGCCGGCGGTGGTGGCGGCGGTTGCTGCTGCGGGGCCGGCGGGTGCGGCTCGCACAATTGAAGCAGGAATATTTTTTGAACTCTGAAGCGGCTCATGCCCGTTGCATGAGGTGTTCAATTTCAGTGGGTTAGCTTTTTTATTCTTTCGTATTTCAGGGGGCACTCATGTCGGTAAATCTTACCGGTAAAAAAATTCTCATGTTTGTTGAAAACATATATGAGGATCTGGAACTCTGGTATCCCAAACTCCGACTCGAAGAAGCGGGCATGACCGTTGTGCTGGCGGGACCCAAGTCCGGGGCCACGTATAGCGGTAAGCACGGGTATCCTGCGGTTTCAGACACCGCCATTGATCAAGTGGACGGTGCGGATTTTATCGGCGTGGTTTGCGTGGGCGGTTTTGCACCGGATCAATTGCGCCGCGATCCGAAGGTGAAATCCCTGGTGGCTCATTTTGCCAATAAGGGACAACTGGTTGCCGCCATCTGCCATGGAGGCTGGGTTCCCGCTTCCGCCGGAATTTACCGGGGCGTTCGCGTGACCAGCTCGCGGGGAATTAAAGATGATCTGGAAAATGCCGGTTGCATTTGGATTGATGCACCGGCGGTCGTGGACCGGCATTTTGTTTCCAGCCGCAAGCCGGAGGATCTGCCGGCTTTCTGCAAATCCATTTTGCAGGTACTGACGGCTAACGTCTGATAATCCAGCACACGGTATACCCTCGGCAATCGATTGCTCGCCAAATTCTCAAGCATGAAAAACAGGGAAAAATCTCGGTCGCTTTTCTTTAGGCCCCGCGTTGCGTAAGATAATACAGTGTTATTTAGGAGTCTGACAAGATGACAATTGCATTAACGGAAACAGCGGCCAAAGAAATTAAAAATATTATCAAGGACCAGGGGCTTTCCGAGCAGGCAGCCTTACGCGTGGGCGTAAAGGGCGGCGGCTGCTCCGGCTTCAGCTATGTACTGGATTTAACCGAAGATTCCGGGGAAACCGATGAAGTCATGGAATCTCAAGGCATTCGACTGGTCGCTGATCGAAAAAGCTATCTGTATCTCAACGGCACGGAAATAGACTTTAAAGATGAAGTCATGGGCCGGGGATTTGTGTTTAAGAATCCCAATGCCACGCATACCTGCGGCTGCGGTTCATCGTTTAGCGCGTAAGCAGCGGTACCCAAAAATTTCACGGCCTGTTCTGCATGCGAAATCCTTACCGCCGGTAAAGCCGGCGGTTTTGTGGGGTTTCGCGCCAATCTATCTGGCTTCTTGGCGAAGCATCGCGTCAGAGCACCGTGGTGATAACCCGGTGGTTGGTTCGCAGCACTGGATCAACCACCGGATTATCATCCGGTGCTCGGCAAGCCGCGGTAACGATGGGGTGATTTTTAGCGTATTCGCTGAGCTTCGCGTCATAGAGCACCGTGGTGATAACCCGGTGGTTGGTTCGCGGCATTGGATCAACCACCGGATTATCATCCGGTGCTCTTCAGGTACTAAGTACCATCGCGCGTTCCCATCTCTGGTTTCAAAGGAATCTGCGCCCCCTGCTTCCAGAACCACATGCTATTGGTGCGTCTGGTAATTACGGCACAATGATCACCTGGGGGATGCGCACGGCGGCGGTGCTGCGTGCGGCCATGGCGGCGGAATAGGTCATATAGATGCCGCCCTGCACCAGAAACAGGCTGTTGCCGGCAACCGTGTGCGGTACTACCGATGCCTGTACGCCCTGCGTTCTTAACGTGGCAACTTGTTTCCAAGCGGCCGGGGCATTATTCCAGGCACCAAATTGCAGGGAAAAGTGATTCATGGATAGTCGTTGCAGCGCACGTTTGGCTAATGGCGAGTTGGGAAAACCCGCAATTAACTGATCCAGATATTGCCGGGCGGCATTCCAGTGGCCGGTATTTTCCAGGGACGTTCCCAAACGATAAAGCATCCGTTGGTCGGGTGGCGCGGATGAGTCCACTGATAGTGCATTTCTATAGTCCGAAGCGGCGCGGTTAAACCGGGCCTGTACGTAGGAAATATCGCCCAGCGCCCTGTACGATTTCCCCTGGAGATCCGGGCGTTGAGAATGGTTAATCGCCAGGCTGTAATCCCGTTCTGCCAGAGCCAATTCAGCCTGATGTTCTTCAGAAATGGCAGCAAGATAATAAGCCTCCGCCAAATTATGCCCGGTGGTATCCTCGGCAATAAAGGCCCGCGCCGTATTTTCCGCAGCCACAAATTGCCCTTGCTGATAAGACTGGTAACCGGCAGCCAGACTCGTGGTTTGGGCACTGGGCGCAGCACAGCCTGACATCAGACCGATTGCGGTAAGAATTCCCCCGAACATCCATTTTCGCATGAGGGGTTCTCCATGAACCGGAGCCGATCGCTGGTGCTCGGTTAAGCCTGTGGTGCGGCGACCGCAGCGGCGGGAACTTCCGCCGGCGCATGTGATGGAGCAATGGGTGCTCCTTCCTTCAAGCGTGTGGCTTTGCCGGTTAAATCGCGAAGATAATAGAGCTTGGCGCGGCGAATCTTGCTCTTGCGGCGTACATCAAGCTTTTCAATTTTTGGAGAATGCACGGGGAAAATACGTTCCACGCCTTCATTGTTTACGATTCGGCGGACCGTAAAGGTCCCGCTGATGCCCGCGCCTTTGCGCGAGATCACCGTGCCGGAGAAAATCTGAATACGTTCTTTGTCACCTTCCACAATGCGGCAGTGCACATCCACAAGATCGCCGATGGCGAATTGCGGCGGCTTGGCCAGGAGGTGTTTGGCTTCAACATGACTAAGTAGTGCATTACGCATGAATAACTCCAATTCGGATATTTATTCCCGGTTCCGTTAAGCCGGCGGCTCTGATTTGCCGTTGGGTCATTATTTTCCGCCCCTTATCGGGGTGGCAATAAATCCGGTCTACGCTGACCGGTTCGTTGCCTGGATTGTTCTGTCCGCCAGCGGGCGATAGCTGCATGATCACCGGAAGTCAGAACTTCCGGTACTTCAAGGCCCTGATAATTTCGCGGGCGTGTATAGTGGGGATATTCCAATCCACCGCTGATTTCCGCATCCGCAATCGCAAACGATTCCGCCCCGGCACTGGCGTGATCTCCCAGCACGCCGGGAATTAATCGGATCACCGCATCCAGCACAACCATGGCCGGTAATTCACCACCGGAAAGCACATAGTCGCCGATGCTTACTTCCGTTGGATTAAGCACGTGTCTGATCCGCTGATCAAACCCTTCATAATGGCCGGATACCAGCAACAGTCGTGGCTTACCTGCCAACTCATGCGCCAGAGCCTGATCCATTTTCCGGCCCTGCGGACACAAGAGAATCCGCGTGGCAGGCACTGCATCCATGGCTTCAATGGCGGACACTGCATCCAAAACCGGCTGGCACATCAGGACCATCCCCGGCCCGCCGCCAAAAGGCCGATCATCCACTTTTCGATGCGGATCCGTGGTGTAATCCCGCAGTTGATGCAGATGATAATGGGCCAGCGATTTTTCCGCAGCCCGCTTAAGAATACTGCTTCCCAGCACCGCGGGAAACATTTCCGGAAAAAGCGTAAGGATATCGACGCGCATCATCGTTTTAATCCGCAATGCGGCCTGGAGTCCCACACGCCCCTGATTACAAAATCAGGCCGA
>JAKAZF010000161.1 GCA_021826605.1 Planctomycetota bacterium
GGCTTCTTAGCGACCTTGGGATCCTTAATTTACATCGCCATTGAATATAAAACGATGATTGGCTTCTAAGTAAAATGGCCGCCATAGATATATTCCGGAAAGTCGCAGCGCCAGCCAACCGGAGTACGGCATTAGCATGGATAAGGTGGCGAAGACATTGGGCGATCCACTTTCGCCAATATCGCTAATTCCGATAATATGGTATGTTATTGTCAGGCCGGAAGGGAGCAGGGAGGGCCGAGTTCGGCGACGCACAAGGATGCAGTGTTTGCCGTAACCGGCCTGTTCAAGGTTCTGTCGCGGAGCGCTTTGGCGTGTTTTTTGATTCGATGCTGGGTTGGTTTTCCCTCGATATGGGCATAGACCTTGGAACGTGCAACACGTTGGTGTGTGTGCGCGGGCAGGGTATTGTTCTCAACGAACCTTCGGTGGTTGCAGTTAAAAAAGGGACAAATATTGTTTTGCACAACGGCAATGCCGTTGGTCTAGTTGCCAAGGAAATGCTCGGCAAAACGCCGGGAAATATTACCGCCGTTCGACCGCTTAAAGATGGCGTAATCAGCGATTTTGAAATCACTGAAGCCATGCTCACGTACTTTATTCGCCGCGTGCATGGTCGGCGCCGGTTTGTGCGACCGCGCGTTGTCATTGCCATCCCATCGGGCATAACCGCCGTTGAAAAGCAGGCGGTATTTCATTCCGCCCTGCAGGCTGAAGCGCGTCGTGTTTATCTCGTCAGCGAACCGATGGCATCCGCCATCGGTGCGGGCCTGCCGATTCGTGAGCCGACCGCCAGCATGATCGTTGATATCGGCGGCGGCACGACGGAAGTTGCCATTATCAGTCTGGGCGATATGGCGGTGTCCGAATCCATTCGTACCGCCGGTGATAATTTTGATGAAGCCATCATCAACCACATGAAAAAGACATATAACCTGATGATTGGTGAGCAGTTTTCGGAGCGCATAAAAATCGAACTCGGCTCCGCGAGCACCGTTGGCCCGGAAACGACCATGGAAGTCCGCGGGCGGGATATGATCAGCGGCTTACCGCGCAAATGCATCATCACCAGCGAGGAAATCCGCGAGGCGCTGCTTGAGCCGATCGGTAAAATCATTGATGCGGTTACCCATACGCTCGAACGGGCGGAACCGGAGTTGGCAGCCGATCTGGTGGAAACCGGCATCACCATGGCCGGTGGCGGCAGCCTGCTGCGGGGAATTGACAAGGTTATTTCGCAGGCCACCGGCCTGCCGGTGCGCCTGGCGGAAGATCCGTTGACCTGCGTGGCACGCGGAACCAACGTACTGCTGGAAAATCTGGAAGATCTCAAGGAAGCCTTGGAATCAGACACCGACGAAATGTGATCAGTCCCCTGTGCCGCGCCCAGCGGCAGCCCGCCAGGCTGTCTGACGTGTTAAACAGCCGACCGTTCCCGTATGCTTTCCGGAGGAAGGCATGATGAAAATGACTCCGCGAAAGTGGTTCTGGATACTTAACTTCGCAGCTTTGGCTACGGTAGTCGTTGGGGCCCGGCACCCGCAAGTGGTTAATCGTCCGCGTGGAATCGCGTCTGACGCCGTTAGAACTTTCGTCGCCCCGTTTTCATCCATTTTTACCGGCCTGCAAACCGGCGTTAATCGGTTTCTGCATCCGCATCAAAATTCCAGCAGCCGGGTAAACGCCCTGCGTGTTCGTTATCAAAATGAAATCGCCATGCTGGTCACACGCATCAGTGACCTGCAAAAGCTTCTGCGCGAAACGCGTGTGATTCATCAGAATTTTCCGGGCCTTTCCGTCCAGCGGTTAAGAGCGGCCAGTATCGACGGATTTTCCACGGGAAGCGGTGATCAGTGCACACTGGATCAGGGTTGGCGCGATGACAAGGAAATTCGCATTGGGGATGCAGTGTTGGCCAATCGAGCGGTTATTGGGCGTGTGTCCCATGTTGGACCGGAAACCTGTACGGTGCGTTTGCTGACCGATCCCATGATGAAAGAAATTGCCGCCATCAGCCGTCCGGTGCGCGCCGGTTTGATCAGCATCGCTCCGCAGGCCCTTATTGAAGGTGCCGGCCCGGGCCGCATGCGTTGTGAATTGGATCAATCCATTCATGCCATGGCCCCCAAGCCGGGCGATCTGGTGCAGCTTAATGACAACGAATGGCCACAGGCGGTTGCCGGGGCGGTTATCGGTGTTGTTAAATCTGTGCATCAATCCTCGCGTACGAGTCTGCGTTGGAGCCTGGAAATAACGCCGCGCACGGATGTGCAGCAGATTAGACAGGTCGTAATCGTGCTTTCCTCCCGCCGGTGAATTCCAAAGAATAGAAATTCAATTACGGTTGCCAGATGTATGCCGTGAACCGCATTTTTTTAATTGTTCCGATCCAACCTTGGCTAAAACTCTGAAAGTATGCTAATTTATCGTTTTCCGGTTTGGGCTGTATGACCACCGGATGGAGTATGACCGTGAATTGGAGCCTACGATGAACCTGTGTATTGAACATGTCCACGCCCGTGAAATTCTTGATTCCCGTGGTAATCCCACCGTTGAAGTTGATGTGATTCTCAATGACGGCACCATCGGCCGGGCGGCGGTACCCAGCGGCGCGTCAACCGGTGAAAATGAAGCGGTTGAATTGCGGGACGGCGACGCGAAACGCTATGGCGGTAAAGGCACTTGCAAAGCCGTCGAAAATGTCAACACCAAAATCGCTTCGGAACTCATTGACCTTGATCCGCGCGATCAGGAACACATTGACCGCCTGATGATCGAACTCGACGGTACGCCCACCAAGGCGACACTCGGCGCAAATGCCATTCTCGGTGTGTCGCTCGCTGTGGCCAAAGCCGGAGCGGCCGCCAGTGGCCTGCCGCTGTATCGGTATATCGGCGGCACGTTCGCCAACGTATTGCCGGTGCCGATGATGAACATTCTCAATGGCGGCAAACACGCCGACAACAACGTCGATTTTCAGGAATTTATGATTCAGCCATGGGGTGCCAAAAATTTCGCCCATGCGCTGCGAATGGGAACGGAAATTTATCACACCTTGAAAAAGGTTCTGCATAAAAAGGGTCTCAGCACAGCCGTTGGCGATGAAGGCGGATTTGCCCCGAGTCTGAAATCCAATGATGAAGCGCTGGAAGTCATTGCCGAGGCGGTGAAAGCTTCCGGCTACAAGCTCGGCAAGGACGTGTTTATCGCTCTGGATCCCGCGGCCAGCGAATTGTGGGATCACAGCAAGAAGAAATACAAACTTTTCAAGAGCGATCCAAATAACTACATGTCTGCCGATGATATGATCGGCATCTGGTCGCGCTGGGCGGACAAATATCCCATTCGTTCACTGGAAGACGGTTTGGCCGAAGGCGATTGGAATGGCTGGAAAGCACTTACTGAAAAACTCGGTAAGAAAATTCAGCTTGTCGGCGACGATATTTTCGTTACCAATCCGAAGTTCCTCCAGAAGGGTATCGAGCTTGGTGTCGGCAACAGTATTCTGGTGAAAGTCAATCAGATTGGCACGCTGACCGAAACCCTTGAGGCCGTGGATCTGGCCATGCGCAACGGCTATAGCGCCGTATTGAGCCACCGCAGCGGTGAAACCGAAGATTCCACCATCGCGGATATTGCCGTTGCGACCAATTGCGGCCAGATCAAAACCGGTGCTCCGGCCCGCTCCGATCGTGTTGCCAAATACAACCAGCTTCTTCGTATTGAAGAAGAACTTGGCGAACATGCCGTATACGGGGCCCGCTATTGGAATAAAGGATAGCCCAACCGGTAAACGTATATGTCGGGTTTCAGGGCTATTCCGGTATCGGATACGTTCGAGCAAACATTCGTATAACGCTCTCTGGCTGCGGCAGGTGGATAGTGGATCGGGTTTTGGCACCTCCACGATGCCGCGAGATCATTCTTGCAATGATTTCTTCATTTGGCGCCTGCCGCGGCTGGACGTGACCGGTGCTATTTCCGTGCACAGCGTTAAATTTCATGCCCGTTTTATCCGTAAAGACCCTACCTTCCGCATGCTTCGTACGGGAGGGAACGGATTTCTGGAACGGCTCGGCACCGGAAGCCGAAGTGAAGCGCATCAATGGTAAAAAAAATCGCTGTTTTACCCTGCTTCGCTTGCTCAAGGCGGGGTTTGTGAATAACATCACAAGGTAGTAAGTCAGGGGTGAAGTGCCTGTTGCAGGCCACCCGGTCCTTGCCGAGTCGCGGGTGCTCGCGGGACCAATGCTGTGCTGGAGTTCTGGACATGCCATACACAATGGAAAAGGGAGTCTCCATGTTGATGGATGACCCCATGACAACCCCTCAACTTTCGGATAATTCCAATCTTTGGACGCTTAATTTTGGTCCGCAGCACCCGGCTACGCATACGGTCATTCGTCTGGTGATGGAAATCGATGGCGAGCGGGTGGTCAAAGTTGTTCCGATTATCGGTTATCTGCACAGTGGATTTGAAAAAAACGCCGAAGTACTGGACTTCAATCAGTACATGACCATCGTCAATCGAATGGATTATCTGGCTCCCATGGGCAATGAAATGGCATGGATTCGGGCCGTGGAAATGCTTTTTGGCGTGGATCCGACACCCCGGTGCAAAGTTTATCGCACCATCCTCGGCGAACTGGCTCGCATTCAAAGTCACCTGCTTTGCGTTGGTGCCGCGGCGTTGGACCTCGGCGGATTCACGGCGTTCCTCTTTGGATTTAATGAACGCGAACGTGTTTACGACATCATGGAATATGTGACCGGATCGCGATTTCATACCAGTTGGAACCGCGTCGGCGGTACGATGAAGGACGCCGATGACAATGTGTTTCGTCCGCTGGTTAAGGCATTTATCAATGAATCCCTGCCTCGGGCCATTGATGATGTTGAGAAACTGCTCAATCGTCTGCGCATATTCATCGACCGTACGCAGGGCATCGGCATTATTTCCCGTGAAGAGGCGGTCAATTGGAGCCTCAGCGGTCCCGTGGCCAGAGCCAGTGGGGTCATGCGGGACGTACGGAAAGATGATCCTTATTTCTGCTTTCAGGATAACTGGGACGGCAAAGGTGCGCCGGCGGTGAAATTTAAAGTGCCCATCATGAAAACCGGTGATGTGCTGGCGCGATATCTCGTGCGTCTTGAAGAAATGAAACAATCCATCGAAATCATCCGGCAGCTCATTGATGATATTCCCGGCGGTTCGATGAACGTCAGCCCGGAAGGTAAAGATATATTGCCGCCAAAGTCGGACGTGTATGGTTCCATCGAAGGGTTGATTCAACACTTTGAACTGGTAATGACCAACCGTGGGTTCAAGCCGCCGGTCGGTGAGGTTTATGGTTGCAGCGAAACCGCCAACGGTGAGCAGGGATTTTATATTGTCAGCGAGGGCGGAAAAAATCCGTGGCGGGCGCGGTGCCGGCCGCCATCGTTCATTCACTTGAGCGTATTACCTAAAATGATGGAAGGACACACCATATCAGATGTGGTGGCCGTTTTAGGTTCATTGAATATTATCGCCGCGGAATTGGATCGTTAAACGCAAGGAAAGTTATGGCCTGGATTGTTGAAGACCGCCTGAAGCAGTACCAACCCACGCGCAGTGAGCCTTACCTCACCGCTGAGATTAAATCACACATTGAACAGAAATATTTTCCGCGCTATCCGCGTAAGCAGGCGGCACTGCTGCCGCTGTTTCACACCATCATGCACACCTACGGCTATATCGCGCCGCAGGCCATTGATGAAGCAGCCGAGTTTCTGGGCATCAGTCGTGCGCAGGTTCAGGACGCGGTAACCTTTTACGAAGAATTCCGCCTGCAGCCATCGGGCCGATATGTTGTCAATGTATGTCGGTCTATTTCATGCGAACTCTGCGGTCATCAGGCGGTTCTGAATAAGATTCGGGACGTATTTGGGATTGAACCCGGTGAAACCACGGAAGACAATAAATTCACCGTTTTTGAAGTTGAATGTCTCGGAGCCTGTGAGCAGGCTCCATGCGCATTGGTGAATGAAGACCTGCACGGTTGTATCAAGCCCGACGCGTTTGCCTCGCATTTGCAGGCCCTGCCCGATCATCCTGCCGCGGGGCACTGATCAGGCGGTGAATTGCATACACCGCCGCGGATAAAAACCCGCGGTTGTCTTTGGGTAAACAGGGTAAGACTTCCGTGCGTGAACGGTTAAAGGAAAGGTTAAATTATGGCGTTTGCCGGCCCAGTTCTGCTTAAGCGTATTCCGGATGATCCCGCGAAGCGCAAACTCATTAACATAGAAGAATATATTGCCACCGGAGGGTATGAATCTCTCCGTAAAGCGCAAAGCATGACGCCCGATCAGATCATCCAACTGGTCATTGATTCCAATTTGCGCGGGCGCGGTGGAGCGGGTTTTCCGTGTGGTTCCAAATGGAAATTTTTGCCCAAGGATATTCACCCGCGTTATCTGGCCGTAAATTTTGATGAATCCGAGCCGGGCACATTCAAAGACCGATATCTGACCGATTATGATCCGCATGTGTTGCTCGAAGGTATTGCCATTGCGGCGTATACCAACCGTATCGCGGTCAGTTATATCTATATACGTGGTGAATACCACCGGCAGGCCAGGATTCTGGAAAAGGCTCTGGAAGAAGCCTATGCC
>JAKAZF010000162.1 GCA_021826605.1 Planctomycetota bacterium
ATTCGCACCGCCGAGGTAACTATTTGCACCGCGGAGAGCGCCAAGAGCGCGAAGACTTGCGTATCTGATGATTTCGTATTTTTTTAGTTTTCTCCGCGGCTCTGCGCGAGATCGTAACTCTTCTCTGTGCGAGTTAAGGTATCATGCCGTTGGCATGATGACAGTTGCTTTTTTTAGCTCGCAGAGAATAAGAGCCGCAGAGGCCGCGTCACAGAATCACACGCAATTCATTGGCCGAATCTTGACAATTGAGCAACACCGGGCACGCCCGGTACCATACCTTTTGGTGCCAGCGTTTTGGCGCACAAGCCGCCATCTCCGCGGTTAATAATACTTATGCTATTATTAGTCTTGCATCGCCAGCAGACCAATAGAGCGCAGAGATATTGTCATGGGCGATGCAAGTGTACTGGCGCAAGCGGGCGGCTTTTACACGTCCAGATTGCGCACCTCAAGGGCATGGTCTTCAATGTAGCGGCGACGTGGTTCGGCATCCTCACCCATGAGAATGCTGAACATCGCCTCGGCGTTGCCCGCACCTTCCAATGTCACACGCAAAAGACTGCGACGGGACGGGTCCATTGTCGTTTCCCAAAGCTGGTCGGCGTTCATTTCTCCCAGACCTTTAAAACGCTTAACCTCCACACCCTGCTTGGCGATTTCATGGATGGTGGGCACGATGGCGGCAAGGCCGGCGATTTCCCGTTTAAAATCATCGCCATTCTCGATGCGGTAACGGGTGAGTTTGGTTTCACCGCTGTCAAGTTCTTCGATTTTTAACAGATAATCATCAATGGGCAGATCCACTTCCGCCAGTTTTTCAAATAATTTTTCAAGATCGCGTCCTTCGTGCAATTCCTCATTTTTAACCAGGCGACGCATCGCCGCCCGACGCTCCTCGGCTGCCTTTTCCATCTGGGCTTTGGTGACTTTATCGGCGTCATCACCGTTTTTGCCGATCTCGGCAGGGTGTACGCCGCGGATTTTATCCTCCAGTTCATCCATGCCGTGCTGCTGGACGAAGGCCTCATATTCATCTGTGGAGAAGAAAAAATGCTCGCTGGAATCGAGGATCACATGGTACTGAGGCAGCTTGCCGTGGTTGCGGCGCAAATCGAGCAGCTTAACAAATGGAATGCCCCGGCGTTCGGTAATTTTGGCCAAGTCGTCAACCTGCTCAAGCATTTGCACTACGCGTTTAAGATCGGCACCTTTGAGGGAGGCAATATCCTTGCCTTTTTTGTCGCGGATAAAAAGCGTGGTGCCATCCACCCCCAAATCGAGATACGTTTTGCGGATGGCCGCCTCATTGCGTACATATTCCACATGCTTTTTTCTTGCCACCTGATAGAGCGGCGGCTGGGCGATGTAGACGCGACCATCGCGCACCAAGGCATTCATCTGGCGGTAGAAAAAGGTCAGCAGCAGCGTGCGAATGTGTGATCCATCCACGTCGGCGTCAGTCATGATGACCAATTTGCCGTACCGGAGTTTGGTTAAATCCAGATCGCTGGCACCGATGCCACAGGCCAGGGCCTGCACGATGGTGCGAATTTCTTCATTGCCCAGCATTTTGTCCACGCGGGCCTTTTCCACGTTGAGAATTTTGCCTTTGATGGGAAGAATCGCCTGAAACACACGGTCGCGGCCGCTTTTGGCGGTGCCACCTGCCGACTGTCCCTCAACAATGAACAATTCGGTGGATTCCATATCGCGGCTGGAGCAATCGGAAAGTTTGCCGGGCAGGCCACCGCTGCTTAGCGCCCCTTTGCGTGTCAATTCACGAGCCTTGCGTGCCGCCTCCCGTGCCTGACGGGCCAGAATTCCCTTTTGGATGATGCGTTTGGCGTCGCCGGGGTGTTCTTCCAGCCAATTACCGAAGGCTTCATTAACGGCGCTGGCGACAAAACCTTCTACTTCGCCATTGCCGAGCTTATCCTTGGTCTGCCCTTCAAACTGGGGATTGGGCACCTTGACGGAAATGACGGCACAGAGCCCCTCGCGCAGATCGTCGCCATTGGGAAGTTCTTTTTCATCTTTGATAACGTTATTGGATTTGGCATAAAAATTCAGTGTTCGAGTCAGCGCCGTCTTGAAGCCCGACAAATGCGTTCCGCCGCCCGGCGTATTGATGTTGTTGGCAAAACTGTGCAGGCTTTCGGCGTATCCATCGTTGTATTGCAACGCCACCTGAATGGAGAGGGGGTTGTCCTTGTCGGCTTCGGTCTTTTCCAGATATACGATCTGATTGTGCACCACTTCCTTGCCTTCATTGAGTTGTTTGACAAACTGCACAATGCCGCGGGTGTATTTGAATTCTTCCTTTTTGCCCGAGCGCTCATCAGAAATGAAAAAAGCCAGGCCCTCATTGAGGTAGGCCAATTCACGGCAACGGGTAACGATACGGTCATAGTCAAAATGGGTATCGGCAAAAATTTCGGGATCCGGCTTGAAGGTGACTTTGGTGCCCGTCCGCTGTGTGGGTGCTCCGGTTTTAAGATTTCCCTTCTTCACCCCTCGCTCAAACGACATGCTGTGGTGTTTGCCATCGCGGCAAACCTCGACAGTGGTCCATTCCGACAAGGCATTGACCACCGATGCGCCCACGCCATGGAGCCCACCGGAAACCTTGTAGCCTCCACCGCCGAACTTGCCGCCCGCGTGCAAGTCGCACATGACGACTTCCAAGGTGGATTTTTTCTCGGTGGGGTGCATGCCGACGGGGATACCGCGACCGTCATCTTCAACGCTGATGGAACCATCGGGATAAATGGTGACCCAGATGCTGTCACAGTGCCCCGCCATGGCTTCATCAACGCTGTTGTTGACGATTTCCCACACGAGATGGTGCAGTCCCCGCGTGGTGGTGTCACCAATGTACATACCGGGGCGCTTACGCACCGGGTCGAGGCCTTTTAACGCCTGAATTGCAGATTCATCATAAACGTTGGTATCGTTCGGCTTATCCTTCGCCATTAACACTCCATGCTATCAATACATGCGGATGCGCAGGCATCCTTGAAAAGCCTTAACTGACGCGGTGATTCGGGCTTTTTTGCGATCCCCGCAGTCCCTGAATTGTAGCCGAAATTACCGGATTATGACAGCCAATGAACCGCGCATGAGTGGTGCAACGGGACGGGCTTTCCTGACTTTATTCCTGGTGGCTGCGCATGACAGGCCGGGCGGATTGCCTTATGCCGAAGTTGCCGGTCAGCACGGATTGGCTGCCGAGCGGGATAGTCATATCCGTACGGCACCCAATGGGGGATAGCGCAACATTGGCTCCATACGCGGATGGCGCTACGGCGATGCTTACGGCAGGGGCGTAAGCGAATAATGATCCGCAGTTGGTGTGGCTGCGTTGTAAATCATTTTGCGATAGGCGGGGAACGTGGAATAAATGGCATTCACCATTTTATCCGCCATGCGATTAAGCTTTTTGTGCTCAGCAGGCGAGACAATCAGTCCGCGACTTTCCGCCCACCACGCAAAGTAACCTTCGATTGGCAACTGAATATACCGCCATGCGTAGTAACGCTCTTCCGTCAGATGCCAGAGCATATCCTGCACGTGGTAGGCCTGCAGCAGCATGGGTGTTTTATATTTCGCCAGGTTAATGCCCTGGGCCAACTGGGCGGCCGACAATTTGGCCACGGGCTGGCCATTAATTTTTAACTGATAATGAGCGGCCTTCAATCCACGAACGCGCAGCATTTCGCTGTCCAGGCGGGCGTAAAGGTGTGTTATTTTCAAAACGGCTGCCGCCAGCGGGCTGGTGTAACTGAAGTTGGGCTTCGGTGCCGGCCAAATTTGCATGGGGGGAAATTGCGGCCAGTTTTCATGGAGTGTCATCATCGGCATGGGGAGGGATCTGTCCTTCTGCGTCCAGCTTAAACTGCTGCCTGCCGTCAATTTTCGAACCTTGGTATTGACTGCGGATGCCACCTTGCCCTGGTTGATGGTGACGGACGAAACAACGGGCGTTGCATGCCATGCCCTGAGCAGGGTTGCCGCCATGATCAATTCGCCCGTGGCGCTCGGATGTACCCGCCCTGGAATGAATTGCTGGGCCAGCGGCTTGCTGATTTTCATCAGACCTTTGGTGACGTCTACCAGCGGTTTATTAAAATTGACACACATAAGGTGGTTGCGTGCGGCCAGCCGTTTGACAAATGCCGCATATTTTAACAGCACGGCATTGTAACCGCCGGGAAACCCGGGCTTCTGCGATACATCGTCAAATGGCGACGGCTCGATAAGAACGATCTTTACACCAGGCAGATGTTTTTTGAGCTGCCGGACAAGATAGACGTAGCCCTTGCGATAAACATTAAAAATTGATTGATTGAACGGCCGGTATTCTGCATCATTCATACCCAGCATAATGGTGACCACATTCGGCTTGAAGGGGAATACATCGCGTTTGAGCCGCACATTGATCGGGCCTGCCCAGCCGCCGCCGACTTTATCGCCACCTACGCCCGAATTGACATATTTAATTTTCAGATCGGGGAAGCGAGTGGTGGCGTAGGTTTCAACATCGACACCGTAAAACCGCTGCTCGGTGATGCTGTCGCCGTAAAAACATACGCGGTCGCCCGCCTTCAGGTAAAAATGCCTCTGCCCCACCGGCGTCGCCGCCCCGGCAGTGGTGGTTGCCAGCACGCTGCATCCCAGTATCGAAGCCATCACTGCAAGCCGGGCCATTCGCATCAAGATTCTCCTTACGCAATTTGGGTACAGCAGCACGCCAGCGGCGAGCCCACTGAGTTGAAATATAGCTGCAACGCCAACGGGTTGTCAATTGCAAGTTGCGCCATCCCCCGGCCGCCATGGCCGCCTGCGGAAAAACGCACACGGCGGGGAGTGCCCTGTAGCTTGAAGTTTTTTTCATCTTTATTTCATCCATGACTGCTATGCTTGGCCCGCAATGATTGCGACAGCGTCGGGCGTCCGACGCGGGCGATTGATAATTGGCAGACGTATTTCGGAGGCCAGTCGATTGAATAATGGAACCACACGCACTGATGGGCCGCATGGCACAGGACACATTTCTTCACCATCCATGTTGAACAAGGTACCGGAGATAACGGCGTATTTCTGGGTTATTAAAATCATGGCCACCACGGTAGGTGAGACTGCGGCAGATTTGCTCAATATCCGTCTTGGCTTCGGTTTAACCTGGACCAGCATTGTGATGGCGTTACTGCTGATCGTGGCGCTGTACTTTCAGTTTCGTGCCCGGCGCTATGTGCCCAAACTTTACTGGCTGGCTGTCGTGCTCATCAGTGTGGTCGGCACCTTGATCAGCGACAACTTGGCTGATAACCTCGGCGTGCCATTGATTGTGACGACGGTGGCCTTTTCGGTGGCGCTGGCGATATCGTTTATCAGTTGGTACGCATCAGAAAAAACTCTCTCCATCCATACCATCTTCACGCGGAAACGTGAGGGATTTTACTGGCTTACCATCCTGTTCACATTTGCTCTGGGCACGTCGGGCGGAGACTTTTTAGCCGAGCAGTTGAGGTGGGGGTATCTTAATTCTGCCTTTATTTTTGGTGCGGGCATCGCGGTCATCGCCCTGGGATATTACCGGTTCAAACTCAACCCCGTATTTGCATTTTGGGCCGCGTATGTCCTCACGCGCCCACTTGGGGCCTCACTGGGCGACTTGATGTCGCAGCCCCACAGTCTGGGTGGCCTGGGCATGGGTACGGTCGGCACCAGTGCGGTATTTCTTGTGACCATACTGCTTCTTGTGGCCTACCTCACCATATCCAAGGTGGATGTGCGCCCGGTCCCCATTGAGGCACGCGGCGTTGTGCTTGCAGATGAGCGCGACAATTCGGCGTCGATGTTTGAAGGCGAGATGTAACGGCGGATGGTCCGCCGCTATGGCCGCGCGATGGCAAAAATCTGTTGATCGTGACAGAGTTTTCAGAGCAGACGCAATAAATTTACCGGATGGCGTTTTTCTTATGCAGTCGTTGTCGGGCAGGTGCGTCAGACCTCATGCCGATCGGGCGTTAAGCCGATAACGATTGAGGGAGGTCGGGTGCCGCAGCATTCAGGACGAATGCCGCTTAGTGAAGATGCATGGACGCGTGGTGCCGCATTACCTGCTTCGCTTATGCCGCCGGGACGCGCCGCTTTGGCTGGATGAATTGTTTTTGTCGTGATCGCCTTAAAGCCATTAAACCGCCGCTATTGGTATTTGCTCGGTATCGCGGCCGTATGCCTGCCGTTGTTTACCGGGTGTGAAAGCTACACGCGCCGCCCGTTGACCAATGGTGTGGTGAAACGGACGTTATCAGCACCCGTCTGGAAGCATTTGCAGATGCGCCTTGCCCATTTGCGACTCCCTTGGCGGCTGCATACCCGTCTGCACCCCAACCGTGGTTTGACGGCGGGAGAGGCTGCCGTGCTTACTCTGATTCTAAATCCCAATCTTAAAGCGATTGCCGATCAGCGCGGCATCGCCAGCGCCAATCTGCTTCAAGCGGGGATTTTGAGCAATCCGGTTCTATCCGACAGCACCGACTTTGTGACGGGTGGTTTCCGGACTGGCACCTTCACCGGTTACGGTCTGGGGCTTAACTGGAATCTGACGCAACTGATTGCTTACAAGAACCGCGTTGCCGCCGCC
>JAKAZF010000163.1 GCA_021826605.1 Planctomycetota bacterium
ATGGCACGTCGGCGCGGCACAGTTGCCGTCTGATCCTGTTCCGACCACGGCGGATATCAATAATGTCGAATCGTATATTGCCACGGGATCTGCAAGTTACGGCGGATTTACGTACAACCTGCCCGCCCCGGCCTACAGCTTTCTCAACACTGCCGACACGTTTAACTATCCCGGTAATGGGGCCAATGGTACGGCCGGCAACGGGGGCTACGCCGCAACGTATTATTATCTCGGCAAAGATGCCGCCGGTGCTTCTACCGTCGATGGCAATCCCTGGGCGCAGTCGATCATTGATCAGTTGGGGTACATCAAAATTCCGCAGGCCGGAACCTACAATTTTCAGATCAACTCGGCGGACGATGCCGCCAATGTGATGGTGGGTGGTACGATCAACGTGCCCGACACCGGTACGGCGGTCTCCGCCGCCGGTTATAATTCAACCCAAATCCCGACCATTGAAAATTCGGCGCACGTTTCGTTCGGCAGTGCGGGCTATTACCCCATTGAAATTATGAACTATCAGCAGGTTGGCTCGGCCAACATGCAGTTTTCTGTTAGTAGCCCGGTCGGAGCCGCCCAGGTTGGCTATTATTCCACGCCTGCCGCGGTTGCCGGGGTAACGCCGTTTAGCCCGGCACCTGTAACGCCCTCGGCCAGTCCCACCCCCTTGCACGAATGGAATTTTCTCGCTTCAAATGTAAGCGGGAATACTGTATATGATATCGGGTCCGCAAATGCCGGGGCCAATCCCACCTCGGGTATCCTTACCGGCGGTGCAACAGTCGCCAATGGTATGTTAGTCACCACCAACACCTCCGCGCAGGGAATGGCGATTCCCAACGCGGCATTAAGCAATATATCCGGTAGTTTCAGCGTTGAGGATGTGTTTACCCGCAGTGCTGCGGACACCGGTTACAGTACGCTGTTTTCCTTTGGACCCAGCACGTCGGAATATCTGATCTCTCATCCGTCGCGGATGGATAACCAGACCATGACTGGAGAGTTATACAATGGCACCATGCAAAGCGGCGGCACCGGGCAGATTGAACTGAACTGGAAAGGCGGTGCCGCGATTCCAGGGCAACTAACCGTGGAAGTCATGGCCTATGATTCCACAAACGACACGCTAAGTTATTACGTCAACGGCGTATTGCAGGGCACAGCGTTTGTTACGGGAGGGCTGAATCTTTCGCAATTGACGGGCACGGGGTCGCAAAATAACGGTATTGGCGGCTTCGATGCTTTTGGTGATCCCGCCTTTGCCGGCACCACCACCGATTTCCGAATTTATGGCTCGGCCTTAACCGCGGGTCAAGTCTTGTCTGATTACCAGACATTCGTCCCCACAGCAGTGCCTGATGCTGCACCCGTTTTATTGATGAGTACGAGTTTGATTGGCCTGGTGCTGGTACGCAGACGCCGGTCCCCGGAGGTATTGCGTGTTTTGAAAATGGATCAGAAGCCATAATTGGATGATGAGTTCTGGTATAGGCAATCTTTTGACCGGTTGCCGATTGCTTTAGAAAGCCCGTAAATGCGGGATGCTTTGGCAAGGTTGTTTTCTCTTTTGGAGTTGTTCAATGCGTGTAGGGAAAAAAAGTGTCTTTCTTTTAACAATTGCAGCGATTCTCATGCTGGGGCAATTTGGTGCGACCCCAGGCGTCTCCGCCGCTCCGGCATTTCGCCCGCCGGCGGTGCCGCTGGTCACATTTGATCCGTACATGAGTATCTGGTCAGAGAATAATCATCTGGCTAACCATCGCACGCGCTACTGGGATGGTCGTATCCAGAGCCTGGTAAGTCTGGTGCGGGTTGATGGCACAACCTATCGGCTCATGGGCAATCAGCCCCATACCGCGCCGGCCATGCGCCAAGTCAGCGTGACCGTGCGACCAACGACCACGATTTATCAGTTCTCCAACAGTAAAATTGATCTCACCCTGACCTTTATGACGCCGCGTTTACCCGCGCGTCTCAAGACCATGACCCTGCCGGTAACCTATATTACTTGGAGTGTAAAATCCGCGGATGGCCAAAGCCATCAGGTGCAGGTGTATGACAGCACCAGTTCGGCCATCGCGGTCAATCATGACCAACAGAAGGTGGCTTGGAGCCGCAAAAGTTTCGGACCCTTGACGGCGTTGAAAATAGGTTCAACCACGCAGGATTATTTTGATATTTCCGGTGATCCGGTGGGCTTGGACTGGGGCTATATTTATACCGCCGCCTATAGCAAGCAAAGCACCTCGTGCATCGCCAGCAATGGCCGGTGCATCAATGATTTTATCGCACATGGGCGCTTGCCTGAAACCGATTCCACCAACATGCCCCGTGCGGTAAGTGCCGGCGAGCCGGTGGAAGCGTTTGCGTTCAACTTGGGTAAAGTCACCGATACCCCAGTCACGCGGCATGTGATGGTGGCGTATGATGAAGTCTATGCCATTGATTACTTTGGACAATATCAGAGACCCTATTGGCGGCATATTTTTAAGACGCCCTCCAAAATGTTCCAATGGGCGGCACGTAACTATAAATCTCTGATGAAGAAAAGCGCGGCCTTTGATTCCGCGGTGATTACCGATGCCAAGCGCATCGGACACTATCAGTATGCGACCGTCGCCTCACTGGCCTATCGGCAGGCGCTGGCGGCCATGGGCATGTCCGCTGATGCCCGTGGTACGCCTATGGTCTATACCAAAGAAGAAACCAGCAACGGGGATATTGCGACCGTGGATGTATTTTTCCCGGCCTCGCCGCTGCTGCTGACGTTTTGCCCGCAGTTGGAAGCCGCTTCCATGGTGCCGGTACTGAATTCCGCCAATACGCCCCGCTGGAAGTTTGCCTGGTCTCCGCATGATTTAGGCACATATCCAATATGCACGGGCCATTACAATTCCGGTGGAGAGAATATGATGGTGGAAGAAAGCGGCAATATGATTATCCTTGCCGCTGCCATTGCCAAGGCAGAAGGGAATGCTGACTTTGCGACCAAGTATTGGCCCATACTGACCAAGTGGGTCCAGTACTTAAGAAAAAGCGGATTTGATCCGGGAAAGCAGTTAAGCACTAATGATTTTCTGGGCTTCATGGCCCACAATGCCAATTTATCCGTGAAAGCCATTGTGGCCATGGGGGCTTATGGCATGTTATGCCGCATGCGCGGCTTAACCGCCCAGGCCAATGACTATCAGGCGCTGGCCCGCCGCTGGGCTCGCAAATGGATGAAAGTGGATAAGGATGGCAACCATTATCGCATGGCGTTCAATCAGCCGGGGACCTGGAGCATGGTTTACAACATGGTCTGGGATCAGGCCTTGGGATTGCATATATTCCCCATGTCGGTACGGCGGAAAGAAATGGCCTTCTATATGACCAAGCTCAATAAATATGGCTTGCCGGACCGCAGCACGGTAACGCAGACTAAAACGGATTTTGAAATTTGGACAGCGACATTGGCCACTGAACACTCTCAGTTTCAAAACATCATCAATCGCATCTATAAATTCCTGGATCAAAGTCCGGTGCGGGTTCCGTTTGCTGATCAGTATGGCACACGCAAAGCCTGGGCCGGTATGCACGCGCGACCCGTGATGGGGGCGGCGTTTATGCCCATCATGAATCAAACCCAGACGTGGCTTAAATGGGCGAGCCAAGGGGCCAAATTCCCCGACCACTGGGCACCATTGCCGCCGCCGCCAGTCATCAAACAAATTGTGCCCACCGCCCGGAACACACCCATTATGTGGCATTACACAATCCACAAACCATCCGCCGGCTGGACTAAACCGGGATATGATGACAACGCTTGGCAACGTGGCCCGGCGGGCTTTGGAACACTGGATCCGGGTGTATCACCGCGCACCCGCTGGATAACAGATAATATCTGGCTGCGGCATCACTTTATCATGCCGACCGGCCATTATCCGCATCTGGTGGTCTATTGTTATCACGATGAAGATGTGCAAATTTACATCAATGGCGTATTTGCAACATCCGCACCGGGATACAGCACCAGTTATGTGCCGTTGCGCTTAACGCCCGCCGGAAAAAAAGCCTTGCATCCGGGCCGCAACCTTATGGCGGTCCATGTGCTGCAAACCACCGGCGGCCAGTTCTTTGATGCCGGCCTGGCGCAGTGGTATATACCGAAGAATTAACGGAGTGATTCATGGCCCAGTTTTATAAAATGACTTCTCACCTGTATCGCGAGCTTTGTCGCAGCGCGAAGGTGCTGTCGCCATTCGATAACATTCCGCGAACATCGGGGCATTCGTGCAGCGTTATAAGGGTCATGGCGTTGGCAGGCTTTCTGGTTTCGATGCTGTTCCAAGGCGCGGAGGCCGCAACCTTACGCCACGTACAACTTCCCACCGTCGCGCGGCCTTATCCGACGCTTCAACCGAAGATGCCGACTCCGGCGCGACATCTGTTGGTTGCGAACATGGCGGGACTTTCCAAAGCCCAGCGCGTGCTGCTGACAAGTTTGCAGGGGTTGGTAAATCGCGCCAGACCGCGCATTTTTCTGGTCTGGGGAAAAGATGATGCTTTTTGGCTCAAGCAAATGCAAAAACAGGGGGCAACCGGCACGGCCATCCCGGTGCGGCATCCCCTTTCGCTGGTGCAGCGTTTTCGTTCACTGATCCGCGGCGCTGTTGTGCCGGATCCAAAAGTCTATGATTCTCCCGATATTGCCGCGGATATTGCCGCCGTGGATAATCTGCTGATTGCCACGCCGCGCCTGGCGCAGCAGCTTAACCTGCCGATCCGTGTAGATTTGCGTGGCAAGTTTACGTCTGATGTGCAGGCCTTGCGTTATTTGCGTCTGCGTCTGGCACGACAGATGAATCCCTTTCTATTTCTGTGTCTTGATCCGCGACTGCTGGCCGATGGCGGCGAAGATCAGATCATCGCCGCCAAAGGCATGACCTTCTGGGTTACCGGCCGCAATGCCGGACATGAGCCGGGGGCGAATATGGCCGGAGAAAAAATGCAGTTGGAGCGGCTCTTTGCGCAAACGCCGCTGGATGGCGTGGTCCGCGGCTATTGGTGGTGCGGGAACGGCATGGGGCTGGATGAAGGGCCGGGCGTGGCATTGGGATCTAAGTATGGAAAAATCACGGTAGTCAGTGACTATCTGCAAAATATGTCCGTCTTCAGCGGTGTGAAGCTATCGCATATCACCCAGCATTTTGCACCGCCTCCGGCCTTGAATCGATCCAAAGTTTATCTGTCTCTGGCGATCTCGGATGGCGACAATCTAAGTATGTGGTACCACTATTTTCGGCATTGGTTTGCCAGTCCTGCGCATGGCAAACTGGCCATCGGCTGGGGTATGGGGCCGACCCTCATTGATGAAGCCCCGACGCTGGCCCGGTGGTTTTACCGGCACGCCGGAAGCAAGGACGAATTTTTCTGCGACGTGTCCGGTGCCGGTTATATGTATCCGCCGGACTGGGGGAAAAGATTGCTGCATCGACGCAGGGCGATCCGACATTTTTACCATTGGACATGGAAATATATGCAACGCATGGACATGAAAACGTTGCGCATCATGCCATTGGCCGGTACGTCCGGGCCGCAGGACCGAGCCTCCATTGCCGAAGTTGCCGGGGCGTTGCCGCACGTGAAATTCCTGTTGCCGGATTACAGTTATCAGGGTGAAAAACGCTATTCGCACATAACTTATGGGCTGCCGTCCGGGCAGGCGGTGTTTCGCGCGGCGGTTAACGGCGGGGGGGTAAAGAACCTGGTGCGTCAGATACGACAGCGCGTGGGAAGCATCCGGCCGGCCTTTCTTAATGTGTTTATATCTCCATGGGACAACAACAATCTGCCGGAATTAAATCGACTTATGAAAAAGCTGGGACCTGGATTTGTGGATGTGACGCCTTCCCAGCTTGATACGCTTTATCGCGAAGCATCCAGACGTACAGGACACCAGGGGTAAAATGCCGGCCAGGTTCGGCTGAAAAATAGAAATGGAACACAACCAAAGTTGAAAGTTGAGGTTTTTATGAAACGTGTAACACATCATGCTATGGATCGTCGCACTTTATTAAAAGTCATGGCCGCAGCCGGAGTGTGCGGTACGATTGCGGCCCGCACCTCAACAGCGTCGGGATTTGATTCCCAGCCACCGCTTGATAGCTCCGATCCCGGGGCAGCGCCATGTTCCGGCTTAACGTGTGCCGCCCGGCCCATCATCGGTACCGGTTGGCATGGCCACACCTTCCCCGGAGCCACCGCCCCCTTTGGCTTGGTGCAACTAAGCCCGGATACCGCCGGCCCACCGGAACCGAAGTGGAATACCACCTGGGGTATTTATCATTGGGATCACTGTCCGGGGTACCATTATCCGGACGACATAGTCAAGGGATTCAGTCATACCCATCTCTCCGGCACTGGAGCTAAGGACCTGGGTGATGTCTTGCTTATGCCGGTAGTGGAAGGCCGCAACTGGAGTTGGGAAGCTCTGACTCCCGGCAAGCAACATGCGGACCAGATCGCGGCATTAGGTCCAAATTCCGGCTGGGTTTCCCGAAGCGGCGGCACCGGATACAGCTCCAGCTTTTCCCATCAGCAGGAAACGGTTCGCGCCGGGTATTACAGCGTTTATCTGCAAACTCCCCGTGTCAAGGCGGAATTAACC
>JAKAZF010000164.1 GCA_021826605.1 Planctomycetota bacterium
GTTGTCTGTGCTACGGTGGCACGCTTACGACGTAACAGGTCGTCACAAGGCGCAGCGAACATTCCGGATAATTCTGACGCCAATTCAAACGCCTGATTGAAGCCTCGTCGCCATTGCCGGGACCAATGCAGCGGTACAGGAATAAATTGATCGACGGTTTCGACCTGCGCGTGCCGCAACGCCTCGGCCATCCATGGGGCTAATATGGCTGCCAACGCCCAATGACGCGCAAATTTCATACTGTGGATCAAGCGGCTTAACGGACCGTTGAGCGTTCCGACGCGTACAATGCGGTCCAGCCCGATTCTGCGATCAGGACAACGCTGACAGCTTCCCCGTGCGGCAAACGGACCAAGCGTGCTGCCACAGCGCCGGCAATACGGCCATAATAATTGCTGCCGCAATTGCCGTTGCACTTCGCGGCACAACCCCTTATCCGATGGCGCAATGCTTTGACCTGTCGCCCAACAGGTCGGCGGAAAGAGAGCCGCAAGCGGTTGCGGACGCCGGGTTCTTGACAACCCAAATTTCATACGCCCCTCCCCGCCGTTTGTAATTCCTCGAGAAATGTCATGAACGCTCCAGCCAATGTTGCCGCCTGCGTATTGGTCAGTGCCGATTTTCGCCAGGTAAGGCAGAGACTCAGCCGGGAACGAAATGTTGTCAATGCGAAGACCACCGGCAGCAGCGGCCCAACCGGTGAAATCCGCACATAATCTTGGACCATGCCGCCAATGCCCGCCGTTTGATCCATCCAGGCTCCGGTAAGATTGACATTGGACACGCCGGCGAGAAGCGGGCAGTTTTTCTGAAAGAAAAGCGCCTTATGGCGCGGCTGGCCATAAAGGTCGGAGACGTACTTGACCACCGCCAACTCCCCAAATGCCGCCACCGCCCCGCATCTATTCTTGAACGCCCGGGTTTGTCGGGCCGCATGGCGAATTAATGCAGACGGCGTCTGTTTTTCAGGCTTTCTAAACGTGGTGATACACGAGCTTAAAAATAATCCGAACGTATCATTCAACGGCTGATCGGCCAACGCTCGGATATCAACGATCGATCCGATGCTCACGGAATTACGCATGCCGGCCCACCACCGGCGGCGTCTTTTATACCGGTCGTCGGCGGTGATCTGCCCAATAACCATCGCAATCGACGCCAGAAACAAATCATTTAAACTGCATTGGTTGGCTTTCGCACAGACGGTTAGAGCATCGACAAGACCATCGGGCAGGGCGTGCATCGAACACCCCGCGGAAAAATCCATGGGATCCGCCAGATCAAATCTCCATGAACGGCGATGTGAAAAATACCGGCGGGCGGCATGCATAATGCGTTTCGGAGCGGAAAAAGGACCACTATGGCGTTGAAAAAGATCGTCAAAGTTTTTATCCGTTAAATGTAATGTTGCCCGGCTGGGGGCGGGATTACCACAATAGACGGACAAGATCCATTTCATTAATTCACGGATGCTCCAGCTATCGGCAATCCAATGATCATATATGATTAGCAACCAGTATTCTTCATTTTCAGGAACGACAAAAAAGCGTAATGGAATGTCGTCGGCGAGGAATGGGGTATTAAGCTCCCGTGCGGCGACTGAAGCCAGCGGCTCCTGACAAACATTTGGCATAATCGGCAGGCAATGAGTAAATATTGCGCTATCACCCTGCACCTGTGGCGTGCCCAATCCAATACCGCCAACCACTGCATTGACAGCTCTTTGCCAGAGTTGAATGTCCGCACTTCCGCTTAGCCGCATGGCCTGTCCGGCGTTATATGGCCCCAACGTAGTCCAGCTTCGCATAAGCTGCTGAAAGATATTAAGCCGCATTTGCGAGCCGGCTTGATCCGTTAAAGCATAATCCGCAGATAATGTTGTTTCATTCATGGGAGAAGCCTATGCCAGATCACGCAGGGGTGTCCGGGCGATGCGCGGAATGAATCGCCCGGTTCGCAAACAATATTCAGCGTAAGGGGCACCATGAATGTTACGCAGGTATTGCTCTTCCCGTAATGCTTCCAGAGTAATAAGGGTAATATGAAGTGTGGCAACGATCAGCATTAATATTGTCGGTACAGTCACAACCGTGCATATCATGAGAATAATTGACAAAGCATAAATAGGATGACGCACAATGCGATACGCCCCGAGTATCACCAGTTCTGTTTTTTCCCCGGGATCAATACCGATACGCCAGGATCGCCCCATCTGCCGCCAGCAGATAAACGTCAGAATCAGGGCCGAGAGTCCCACTAGCGCCGCCGCAGCCCCCAGCCATTGCGTTGCCGTCGTGATGGGCCATAATGCCCGCAGATACCATATCGGGGCAAATCCACGCAAAGCGGACACCCACGGCAGGATACACCAGGCGATGATGGCGGGAGTCCAAATGACACGCAACGTCCGCCCCGTCTTTTCCCGCGGCAATACGTTGGGGTCTTTACCTATTTTTCGACTTAAGCGAACGGCTTTTACAATGACCGTTCCCCAGTAAATAACCACCCATAACCCTGAAGCAGCGGCTGACAATCTAGGCAGCATCAACATCCGTTAACCTCCGTAGATTAATATCATAACGAAGTTCAAGGAAAACGGGGATTGTCAATGGTGTACTTGCCACGCGCAAGGCCGCCATAGCGGTTTTCCCGGCATTGCAGAGCCTTTGAAGCACGGTTTACCATTTTTATTGGGGCGGTTTCATTCACGATGGCGCTGATGGAGCCTGGTTTCGCCACCCAAATGGCAACCGGAATGATGCGGGCATGTTGTGTGCTTCCGACCGACTATGACTTCACGGCCTGGCTGTACCACTGCACTGTTTGCTTAAGCCCCTCGTCAAAATAGAGGATCGGTTCGTAACCGATGACCGCACGGGCCAACGATATATCGGCCAATGAATCACGAACATCACCGGCTCGCGGTGGCAGATATTCCGGAACAACGCTTTGGCCGAGTTGCGTTGCAATTTTCCGCAGCAGATTATTGAGACTTATATTCTGTCCACAGGCCACATTGACAACCTCACCCGCGGGAGAATTGCTGCAGATTCCCGCAAGCATATTGGCATGAACAACATTGGATACATGACAAAAATCACGCGTTTGCTCGCCGTCGCCGTAAATCTGTGGCCGACGGTTTTCAAGTACTGCGGTAATAAATGCGGGTATGACCGCGGCATATGCACTGCGCGGATTCTGGCGGGCTCCAAAAACATTGAAATAGCGCAGACAGATTGTTGCCAGGCCATAAACCTGCGCATAAACACCTGCGTACAACTCGCCGGTATATTTTCCTACGGCATAAGGACTTTTGGGAGACGCCTTCATGTCTTCCCGTTTAGGTAACGATGGACTTTCGCCATAGGCGCTGCTGCTGGCTGAATACACCACGCGCCGCACCTTTTCCAACCTTGCCGCCTCCAGAACATTAAGCGTACCGCTGATATTGACAGTGTTATATCGTATCGGATCGGCCACCGACCCGGGAACACTGCCCAATGCGGCCAGATGGAAAACAATGTCCATCCCGGCGGCGGCCTTACGGCATTGCTGCAAATCGGTGATGTCTCCAAGCATAAAGTCAATTTGGCCAGCAACTTCCGCCAGATTCGCCTCGGATCCGCCCACGAGATTATCCAGAACCCGTACCCGCGCACCGGCGGCCAATAAGCCACGCACCAGATGGGAGCCGATGAATCCGGCACCACCGGTAACCAGTACAGAGAGATTTTTATATGTGGAAAAAGTCATGATCTTAAGATTCTCCAGTTGCGACACGTGCAAAGGACGAATGAAGCGGCACCCGTAACCGTTGGCACCCCATGGTTTTACCAGAAAGTTAAGGATACGACGAGAGCACCACCCTGCGAAATTACATCAAAGCAAAATGGCATCCATGTCATCGTGCGCAGTGGTTCAGCGCCCAATGCGCGTTCAATGCGGTATTTTCATCTGCATGACTTCTTCCGCCAGCACCTGATAATCCGCGGCACCGGCGCAGTTAGGCGCATAGTCGAATATGCTTTTGTTGAAGCTGGGAGCTTCCGCAAGTTTAATATTTCTGCGGATATGCGTCTCCAATACCACCGCCGTGCTCCACGGCTGATTGCTATCCCGGCTGCTGTTAAGAAATTTTTCAACCTCTTCCGTGACTTCACCGGTAAGGCGCGGGGCCGATTCATATTGGCAAAATAAAATGGCACTGATCCGCAGTTCCGGATTCAGCCGCTCACGCACCATGGAGCACGTTTCCAGTAAACGTGCCATACCCTGCAGGGCCAGGAAATGCGCCTGCAGCGGAATAATAACTTCCGTAACCATGCACAGGGCATTGATGGTTAGCAGTCCAAGGCTTGGGGGACAATCAATGAGCAGAAAGTCATACTCCAATGGTTTAGCGGCAGTCATTTTACGCAGTCGCGATTCACGATCCGCCGCATTCACGAGTTCCACTTCCGCCCCGGCAAGATCCGGGGTTGCCGGCACAACCGAAAGTCGATCAGCCACTGGATACAGCGCATCGGCTAAAGCAACATCCTGACACAACACATCGTAGATGGAGTGTTTAACTTTGTCCGTCTCCAGCCCGAGATGAAATGAAAGGTTGGTCTGCGGGTCCATATCAATGAGAATGGTCTTTTTACCAACCGCCGCAAGCGCCGCTCCCAGATTCACAGTGGTTGTGGTTTTACCCACGCCACCCTTCTGATTAAAAAATGCAATCGTTCTCATATCAAGCGCAGTTTATCCGATTATATGCAACTGCGAAACAGCGTTGCGTAAATTTCCGAATCATTATGGGAAGATATTTAGCGCCGGCGGCGCGTGGGAAATCGTCCTGTAATGGGCCGGCGGGCGGCAGCACTTTCCGCTGATGTAAAGGATGTTGGAGCATAGCCATCGGCCTGCGCGGCAGCGGGTGGTGCCGCAGAAGTATCCGCTGCGGCGTGCTGAGGCGAAGAGAGAGAATCGGTTGCGCCATGCGGCATGGCCCCGGGGCGTTTGCTTGGCTCCATCGATGGCGTAAAGCCGGGAATTCGATATTCTTCCAGCAGATGATTAATCATCTTTTCTATTTCGGTTTGCAGTTGGGCCTGTCCGAGGGAAACAAATGTGAAGGCCTTGCCGGTAGCGCCCATACGGGCTGTACGACCAACGCGATGTACGTAGGCTTCGGGATCTTCTGGAACGTCATAATTAATGACGTGACTGATTTCGTGAACATCAATACCGCGGCTGGCCAGATCCGTGGCAACCAGTACGTTTATTTTGCCGGTACGAAAACCACGCATCACCCGTTCCCGCTGATTTTGCAGCAGATCGCCATGAATGGCTGACGCATTAATCCCGCGCTCGCGTAATCCATGGGACACCTTATCCACGCTGCGCTTGGTGCGGCAGAAAATAATGGCCAAAGTGGGCTGCTCCTGCTGTATCAACAAACGCAATGCCCGCAATTTATCCCACGGCTGAACTCCGACAACATATTGCACGGCTTCCGGATTGGTAAGCGATTCATCCGCTTTGGCGGTGAAAATCCGCTGCGGATTGATCATGTGCTGTTGTACCATTCGCTCAATGTCATCGTTTATGGTGGCGGAAACAAAGATGGTCTGCCGCGGACCTTTGCACAAGGCGAGGATCTTACGCACGTCGTCGCGAAATCCGATGTCAAACATCCGGTCGACTTCATCAAACACGACAAATTTCATATTTGCCAATGGCAGCGATCCGCGCTGATTGAGATCGAGAATACGCCCCGGTGTGCCGACAACAATGTGCGGATTGCGTTCCAGAAGCTTGGTTTGATGCTGAATTTTTTGACCGCCATACACCACAATCATGCGGGCGGCTTTGTGCCGGGCGAAACGGACCATTTCCGCTTCGACCTGAATGGCCAATTCGCGTGTAGGCGTGACAATCAACGCCTGAAGCGGATGCGCCAGATCCAGGCGCTGCAGAATCGGCAGACCGAAAGCCGCCGTTTTTCCAGTGCCCGTGCGGGCCTGCCCGATTACGTCCACCCCGGTCAAAGCCGGAGGAATCATCAGACGCTGAATTTCCGAAGGCTCAACAAAGTGCAATTCATTCAGAGCCATGACAATCGCAGGTTCCAGCCCCAGTGCGGCAAAAGCATTAGACGGTTCAATTTGTGACATGCGATCCTTGTCGTTTCTCATCTTTCATCATTGAGATTATCATAAGGCTTCGTTCGATGCGGTCAACCCGTCGAATAATCAGACTATCGTCTTTCGCCGGTCGCGGCAGTGGCCGGGCAAGCAGTCGCCCCGTGAGGAGTTTATGGAATATACCGTTATCAGCATTGGAACGCTATCAAAAAACCCGTTATGGCAGGAGCGGGTTGCGGTACGAACCAGCCACAGCACCACCACGCTGATTCGCAGCGCCTCGGCGGTTATTCTCGTGGATCCCTCCCTTCCGGCACACATTCTGGAGGCCCGGTTGAATGAACGGACCGGACTGAAACCCGATGCGGTCACGCACGTGTTTCTCACCAATTTAAAGCCTGTTCATCGCCGGGGACTTGACTTATTCCCGCATGCGGTACATTGGGCCGCGGAAATGGAATTGGAAATTGCC
>JAKAZF010000165.1 GCA_021826605.1 Planctomycetota bacterium
AAAATGATACGGGTTATCTAATGAACAACGTGCAATGGATGATCCAGACACTGGGTGTGGATGGCTTCCGTCTCGATGCGGTCAAGAATATGGAATATTCCACTATTCTGCCATACTTTAATCAGGCGGTTACGCAGGCCAGCACGCATACGTATCTCAACGGCCAACAGCAGCAGATCTATTCCTTCGGCGAATATTATGACAGTAACATTCCGCAGGGTCCCGGCAACCCCATTGACCCTGCCGCCAATATGAACGCTCTGAATTTTCCGCTGTTTTTTGCCATGCAGAGCAATCTCACCGATGACGGGCTGACCAATAACTGGAACAATATTGTCAGCGCCTCATATTTGGTCAATAACGGCGGCGTGAGCTTTGTGCAAAGCCAGGATAACGGCGCACCCTATTTAAGTAATGTGGCCTATGCCTATGAACTTATGATGCCTGGCCAAGCCATTGTGTATTACAATGGCAATGGCACCGCGTTTGATAATGGCACGCAAAGTTTTCCGCAGAATGGCCGCGAGGACGCACTCGGGGGTGTCTACGGCAATCAGATGGCCAACAATTCTCTGGGCACGTACAACTCTCCCGGCCAGACGATGACCGTCACACATTTGAACCAGATCAGCGGACTGGTGGATTTACGAAACCGCTACAGTACCGGCAATGTGATTCAACGTTATTTAAGTCAAAACAATTACGCCTTTGAACGTCAGGATTCCGCCTTAGTTCTACTGAATCATCAGAACGGCGGCGGAAATTTTTCCACCACGCTGCAAACGTCCTTCAACGCGGCCAATGTGCCTTATCTGGTGGAATTAACCGGTAACGCCGCCGCCAATAATCTGCCACAGGTGTTGCAGGTCAACTCCAATGGCACCGTGAATGTGACGTTTTCCAATAATTCCAACTCTGCGGGGACATTCACCGGGCAGGGGGATCTCATTTATGGTCCGGCCACGCCCATTGGAACCATGACCATTACCAATAGCTCCGGTGAAATTCCCGGGAACGCTCCAACCTCAAGTGCTGCCAACGTGATCGCAGCAAACGGCAGCAATACCGTTACCAATATTGCTGTGGTTAAAGGATCACAATTTCAAATTCAACTGCAAACGCAGAAAGTGTATCTGTTGGGAAATCCGAACCTTTATGATCCCAACGCCGGCGGTGACAACGCCATATTTAAGATCAACAGCGGCGTAGCCGTGAATAATCAGAGTTTTGTCAGCACCACGCCCAACAGCATTGGTTATGGGTATCTGGAATTTCAAAACGCCAGCCCGCTGGTCGGCGGGGGCACGGGCTTGTACACCGAAACCATTAATACCAGCGCCTTGCCCCAGGGGTATGACAACATTGAAGTCATCGCGTTTCGCCATCGGACAGGTACGAATGCTCCGCCGGTCTATACCGATTGGACCCAGACCGTGTATGTAGATACTTCCGCTCCCGTCTCACAGGTTATGAGTTTTAATCCTGTTACCCATGGTGTGAATCAGAATCGTAATCTTGTGGTGCAATCGATGGACGGCCTGGCCAACAACATCCATGTACTATTTGACCTCGGATCGGCGGTTACCAACACGCAGATTCTCGCGATGATCAGCAATGCCAATCAGGCCACGCAGACCGATACCAACCAATGGACCATGGAAGCGCAGGGGTTAACCAGCGGCAACCATGCCGCGACCGTGGTAACTTACAAACCTGACGGCACCTACAACATCCAGCGCTTTGCGGGGCTTTATACGTCCACCATTTATGGGCAGGGGCTGGGAGATCTGAATTTTAACGGCTTGTATAACGTGGCAGATGTTAATACATTTGCCGCGCTGCTGGCCGGTAATAATACCCAATTTAATCCGGCGGCTGATTATCTTGGAACCGGCGTGATTAGCACGCAGGATCTGATCTTGTTCGGTCAGACCTTGCAGCAGAAAAATGCGAACAGTCAAACCATGACCGCCTATGATAATCTGTTGCAGCAATACACCGGCACAACCAATTTAGCCGCACTTCTGGCGGCGTCGCCGGTGCCAGAGCCTGCGGCGGGTCTTCTTCTGCTGGCCGGTCTACCCTTGATATTTATGCGGCGGCGTCGCCGCGATGACAATAGGACAAAGTGTCCGCAGGTGGCCTGATATTTTAGAAGGAGGTTCATTATGAACCGGAGAAAAGGCTTTACCCTTATTGAACTGTTGGTGGTCATCAGCATCATCGCGCTGCTGATCGCCCTGCTTCTGCCCGCCCTGGCCAGGGCCAAGCAATTGGCGGACTCAATTGTATGTCTGTCCAACGTGCGGCAGATCGGACTGGCGGAAAATATGTTCGCCAATGAACATAAAGGCCTGGTGCAGCCGGATACCGACAGCGGCATCATGCAATACACTGAAACGCCCGATGCGGATCACACGATGTTCGCGTATCGCTACGCGACCTATGACGCAGCCACGGGGCAATATGTGCCGCTCGGTAAGCCCGTGATGAAGGATTGGGCTAGCGCTCTGGTACCGTATTTGGGCGGTCAGGAAAATCAGACGTTCATGAATTTTGGAGTTAACGGTGCCGGCTCCAAGGTCTTTCTGTGCCCCAGTGATCCAACGCTTAACCAGCAGTATCCGGGCTACCAATTGTTCAATAATGTAGAGACAGGCCAGAATGGAAATACTCAACCAACGCCCCCTGGCTACCCGGGATATTTCCAGGGATACTACCCGGTATCTTATGGAATTAATGCCGATATCGCCTCGGCTAATTACAACGGCCAATATGCCGCATTTAACCCGAACTGGGCCTTTCAAATATCCTCAGGTTCGTCGTCCTCCAGTGCACCAACGGCTGCCGCCGGCTGCAAACTGTCATCGGTAGCCAATCCGGTCAGCACCCTGATGTTTGGCGATTGTGGCGTGCGGCCCAATCCGGGCGGCATCGATGCCCAGGGCGGCAATGGCCTGTTCTACTGTGATGAAACGTACTACACCACCGCCTATACCTACGCATCGGCACTTCCCGCCAACGTGAATGTTGAAACCCTCCAGGCTGTCGCCGACGATGCCGCCCTGCGGGATCGTATTCCGTTGTCTCCTGATGTTCTGCCCCTGCCATTGGGCGATGCAGCTGGCAGCAACCTGGGGTGGGTGCGGCATGGTACAAGCATCAACGTAGCATTTGTCGATGGTCACGCCGCAGCCGTTACACCCAGCGATTTTCCAAGTGTATTCGTGGATCCACACTGACGCCTCCCGGCATCAGGAAATGAACCCAGACCGCGGCCATGGATACCCCATCCATGGCCGTTTTTTTATGCGCACCGCTGCCCTTACCCAGCGAATCATTTCCTGATCGGAAAAATATTTTTTCCTCCCTGTAGGGGTTTGTGCCACCGCGGCAACGTATAGGTTGAACGGGCAATCACCGAGGCAGGCCGCAACACGCCGGCCCGATGATTGAAGCCTGATGTTGAGAAGTGTTTGGAAATTTACGGAGTTTGAATTTATGAAGTACGGATCACGAAAACCCGCGCAACTTGTCACCCTGGCTGCGGCGCTGGCGTTGGCGTCATCTTTTGGCCTCGTCGCGATGGGAATTTTTGGTTCATCCCCTGCTGTCCACGCTGACGCCGCTTCCGGCGTACCGGCTATTAACCCCAAGCTTACGGCGTTTGCCAACCAACTGTCCAACGCCTTTGAGGCTGTGGATAAAGCGGATCGCAATGCCGTAGTTAATATCCAGGTGGTTAAAGAAATTCCGCAAACCCAAGGCGTCAATCCCGGCGGCCCCATGCAGTTACCGCCCGGCTTTCGTAAAATGCTTCCTCCCGGTGCCTTTCCGCTGGTGCCTTCCAACCCGGGTCCTGAGAAGATTTTTGGCACGGGCAGCGGAGTGATAATTTCTTCTGATGGATATATTGTCACCAACAATCACGTGGTCAGCGATGCCACAAAAATCACGGTAACCTTGGCCGATCATCGGCGGTTTAAGGGAAAAGTAATCGGCACGGACCCCAAGTCTGATCTGGCGGTGGTGAAAATTGCCGCCAAGAATCTGCCATTTCTTACGTTTGCCAACTCATCGCATGTGCGGGGGTGGCAGTGGGTGATCGCGATTGGTTCCCCCTTTGGCTTTAGCCAGACCATGACCCAGGGCATTATTTCCGCTAAGGGACGCACCAATGTCAATGTCATTGCGGAAAATGACCCCAAGCTCGCAGGATTAACCTATTCCGATTATCTCCAGACGGATGCCGCGATTAACCCCGGCAATTCCGGCGGCCCTTTATTGAACCTCAAGGGGCAGGTCATTGGTATTAATGCCGCCATCGCCACGAACACCGGTTCATTTAATGGCATCGGCTTTTCCATTCCTTCCAATGAAGTGAAATACATTGTTCATGCCCTGATGAAATACGGTAAAGTCGTGCGGGGATACCTGGGTGTAACCATCGCGGATGTGCGGCACAGTGTTGTTGAGAAAACGGCGAAAAGTTTTGGGTATGACCATCTTCATGGCGTGCTGGTGGAACAGGTCTGGCCCGACTCTCCCGGTGCCAAAGGCGGTCTGAAGGCCGGGGACATTATCACCGCCATTGATGGGGCTAGAGTCCTTACGATGACCCAACTGCGGGATACCATTGCCGATACCCGTCCGGGAAAAGATGTCACACTGGGCATTTTCCGACGCGGTAAGATGACGCATCTGACCTTCGCCGTCGGCACGCAACCTGCAAGCATCAGCCAACTGACTTTGGCCGGCGCTACCGGTGAACAGCCGGGCGTGGTGCAATCCAAAGCTTTAGGCGTCACCGTGGCCAGCGTAAGTTCGGAAATTGCCAAACAATATCACCTCGCCAAGCCCGAAGGTGTGATGGTCAGCAAGATAGATCCCAACGGCTTGGCCGCCGGAGCGGGTGTAAATCCCGGCGATATTATCCTCCGCGTGCAGGGCCATACCATTACTTCGGTAAATGAATTTCAATCCGTCTTGAAAAAAGTGAGTCTGTCAGCCGGTATACGCATGTACGTGCGTGGTTCTGACGGCTCGGAACGCTTTGTGTTTGTGCAGCAGAGCAATTAACGATTTCATGGCTTCTCCTTCTCCCTGATGCCTCGGAGCCACTCCCGCTCCGGGGCATTTTTTTGCGCATTTGTTCTGTGCGTTCATTTTCCATACGATCACAACGGGATTGAACGGCGGATAACGCGGATACCTGTAGGATCGGATCGTTTAACAGGTGCGCAAGCCGTCTATATTCCCTATTCGATGCTCCATACTCCATTCACCATGCTTTTCTTTGGCTGTCCCTAATTATTCGCTGCATGGCCACTTCGTACGCGTGCCGCACTGGCAGGACAAATTGACGTTTTCGGTCAGAATGTCCCGTTTTTGGAACTACCAGAATCGCGTTAGCATAAGCGTGGGCGGAGAAAATCGCGGAAATCAGAGAATGTTGGCGTGGCACGCCAATTGCGTAGTGAATCGTAAGTGGTGAGCGCCTGAATGTGTGGGCCTCCATTACAAGTAAATCCCTTATTGGAGTTCAGTTCATGAAACTGCAAAAAATGGTGGTGATCGGTGCGGCCTTATCCGCAGGGTTGGTTTTCGTCGGCATGTCTAACGCGGGTGTGATTTCGCAAGCATTGGATTACGGCCCGGGTCTTTTGCCGCTGACAAATCCATTCACCCAGGTGATGAACTTTAACGAATTTCAATCAAGCCTCGGCACGCTGACCAGCGTAACAGTGCAAATTGGGGATACCAGTAGCGGCTCCGTCCAAGTCACGAATAACTCTACGAAGAGTTCCGACTACAGCATCAGCCTGGGCGAACAGTTGGCCCTAAAAGATCCAAGCTCCACTGTCTTGGCGAGTTTCCTGGACCAGTCTTCGCCGAGTTCTGCCACTATCGCCTCTGGAAATAGCGACACAATTAATACGACAGCCAGCGGAGCCAGCCCGGTCACTACGCTAAGTTCAAATCTTTCGCAATTTATCGGAAGCGGTCAAATCGCCTTATTGCTTTCCGGTTCCGGAGTGGCGCTGGTCAGCGGAGCTACTCCCTATTCCGCCGCTACCAATTCGACCAGCCTTGGGGTCGTGACGCTGGATTATAACTACGCAAACGCAGCTCCCACCGGCGCACCCTTGCCCGGCAGTGGTGCTCTGGCTTTGATGGGTGGAGTCACCCTTATTGGCACCATGGCTATTCGCCGAAGAGCGGTTCGCTGACTCATAAGAATTAGCAGATAAAATGCGGCTAATTAAAAAAAGCTCAACGGCTAAAGCCGCTGAGCTTTTTTTCATGAGCTTTTTTTCAGCTATCCAATGAAACCAGTGTCCGTTATGCTAAAGCCGAGCTAATTACATTCCTGATAAAAATTTCGACATTGCAACTTGACCGCTATGCCCTGACCGCGTATCTTCAATGGGCTATACATTCGCCGAGAAGGCCGGTTTGATGGTTGTCATTCCGGTACGCCGGCTTTGAGTGCAGCAGGCCACGCC
>JAKAZF010000166.1 GCA_021826605.1 Planctomycetota bacterium
CGAACACCAGATATCACGACGAATCGAGGAAATGATGGAAGTAACGCTCACACAATCGTTGCGGGAGGGTCGAAACCACAACATGGCAACTGGCATGTCCATGCGCCGGCTGATCGCCTTGGCCGCTGTCGGGGTAGGCGCATTGGGTTTTTCAGCCATGCGTATTTGCGCCAATCCGCCGGTTTCCGGCTATCAGTTGCTCTGGTCGAGTCAATTTAATGGAAATTCACTTAATGCGCTGAAATGGAATTTTGGCCAACCCTGGAGCAGCAATGTTCCGCCAGGCAGCAACAGCATTGGCGAACCCGGAAATGTGACGGTTTCCAATAACACACTGAATCTCACCGCACAAAATCAAAGCACCGATGGTTATGGGTATACCACGGGACTGGTCAATACCAGCGGGCGACTGAACTTCACCTACGGTTACGTGGAAGCGCAGATACAAGTGCCCTACACGCTTGGGACCTGGCCGGCATTTTGGATGCTGCAAAATGGCTGGCCGCCGGAAATTGATGTCATGGAAGTTCCCCAGCAGTCGTATAACAATCAATCCGGCTCCGTCGGTACGGCGTACGATTATTACGCGACCTATCACTATACCAACTCCAGTGGGCAAGCCGCCTCCGCTGGAAGCGGCATGCACTATACCGGCGTTAATGAAGCCACAAGTTTCAATGACTACGGGATGATGTGGACGCCTGACGCCATCAGCTTTTATTTCAACGGAAATCTCGTTGATACCATTACCAGTTCGCAGGCAAATATCGCCCAAAGCCAGAATATGTATCTGTTGCTGGATCTGGCCATCGGCGGCTGGCCGGGAAATCCGCCTTCCTGGGCCAGTTTTCCAACCACGATGCAGATCAAGAACGTCAACGTCTGGCAGCTGTCCCCAGGCAATATGACCATGAACTGGGCGGGAACGGGTCCCACGGCCGCATGGAACAGTGGCTCGTCCTGGCAAAATGGTGTTATACCTACGCTCGGTTCGGAAACCGCCGTGTTTGGTCAAACCGGTTCGAGTTCCACCAAGGTCCAATGGTCCAATTTCCAGACCGTCGGAAATCTGACATTCAACGGCGGCACTACCAACTATACTCTGGGAGAACTGAACACGACCGGATTAATGCTGGCCAACGACACCGGTACCGCGACGATAACGGCCAATTCCTATCAAGGTCACAGCGATTCCATTTCCATTGCGTCCGAATTGGAACTTTACAACAACACCAATATCGTCAACAACATGTCCAATGACGTACAGATTTATGGCGATATCTACGGCGAAGGCGCATTAAGCGTGCAGAATGGCGGTATTGATGTCCACAGCACGATTACCAATGCCGGAGGCATCAATGTTGATAACGGTGGAAGCATTATACTCAGCGATGGGAGCATCAACACACCTGCCAATGACGTTAATCTAAGTAACGCGCCCGGAAGCAATGCCAGCATGACCGTGCTGGGCGCGTCATCATCCGTTAACGCCCGCGTGTTGCGCGTCGGCGGATATAATGGTGGCTACGCGACATTCACACAGAATGCCGGGACCGTGGCCTCGCAGACCTGGTTTGTCGTGGGGCAATCCGGCACCGCCAGCGGGCAAGCTACGATTAACGGCGGAACACTGGCGGTGCGCGCCGGCGGCGGCACCAGCGGTGATCTCGAGTTGGGCGTATTTAATTCCGCTTCCGGCGTGTTGAATATCAACGGCACCGGAACGGTAGCATTGTTAAATAATTCCAATATCATCCTGGGATCACGCGGAACAAGCGGCAATGGCACGCTTAATCAAAATTCCGGCACCGTGGAATTTTACTCCGATAATGGAAGCACCCTCGGAGGCACCGGGACTGTGATTTTGGGCCGCAACGGTTCCAGCGGTGTGTATACTTACAATCTCAACGGCGGCGTATTGGAAGCACCTCAAATTGAAAGTTCCAGCGGCACATCCAATTTCACTTTCAATGGCGGAACACTGAAAGCTGATGAAAATAACTCAATGTTCATGCAGGGACTTTCAAATGCCACCATTGGAAGTCATGGCGGCACCATTAATTCCAATGGATTTAATATCAGCATTGGACAAAATATTTCCGGCACCGGCATGTTGAATATCACTGGTGGCGGCACCGTGACGCTTTCCGGCAGCAATACCTATTCCGGCGGCACTACCATAACGGGAACGACACTCCTGCTGGCCAACACGACTGGATCGGCTACGGGTTCGGGCGCTATTACGCTTGGACCCGGCGGTGTTCTCGGAGGCACGGGCGTCATCAGCGTTGCGGCGGGTGGTAAACTTGGCGGTACCGGTGCCGTAACGAGTCCACTGACTACGGCAGCCGGCGGCACGCTCTCCCCGGGAGCCAATGATCCGGGCGGCGTTCTAACCATTGCCAATACGTTGACAATCGGCAATGGCACCGATTTGACTTTTTATCTTTCCGGACCTTCGGGCGGCACGAATTCCAATAGCCTGATACGGGTTTCCGGAACCACGGGCACCAACGGCAATCTGACCATCGGCCAACAGGTGACCGTATCGCTGCAATCCGGCGGCACATTGTCCGCGGGCATATACCACCTGATTTCCTACAGCGGTCAACTGGATAATCTGAGTAATCATTTCAGCGGATGGAGCCTTTCCGGCGTTAATCTCTCTGGAATGACGTATCGTTTCAGCGTACAAAGCTCGCCCGATAATCTGGACCTTGTCATCGCCGCCGCACCGACTCCGGAACCGGCAACACTGTTGCTGTTATCCACCGGTGCACTGGGGCTGCTGACGCGACGCAAGCAGCGCCGGGGCGTGATCTGATCGATTGCATTGTGCCACATAATGATACAAAATCAGAAGTTTTTTTTCATAAATGAGCCTATTAACGCAGGCTGACTCATGCTACAGTACATCTATGTGTCGGAGGGCGGATGGCGTTGTGCCATCAGTTTTTGCGACGGGTGCGAAAGAGGCTTTTTTCAGGAGTTCATTGATGACTGATCGCAACTTGAATGGGAGAGATCGCCTGCGACATGTTCCGCTATTGCGACCGAGCGGGTTGGGACCGGAGTCTCGGCCGAACACGCAGGCCATACGGCGTACACTGTACCTCTGTGCTGCGATGTTCGCCGGAACATTACCGGCTTTCGTGCACGCGAACATACTGTCATCCAAACGCGGATTTGCCGACGTACATGCCAACTACAACGACTTACAGGCCTCCGGCGCCGGATGGTATTACACCTGGGGCCCAGGCCCCGCAAACCCCGGCAACTACAACGCCAATTTTTACCCTATGTTCTGGATGGCCCCCAGCCAGAGTACCATCAACACCGTTGTAGCCAGACATCCGCAGTATGTGCTGGGATTCAACGAACCGGATAATCCGACCCAATCGAACATGACCGTCGCACAGGCCATTTCCTCGTGGCGGATGATCTCCAGCAGCTTTGCCAATACATCAACACAGCTTGTAAGCCCGGCCGTCGAAGATACGACCACGGGGCATCAATGGCTTGAAAACTTCATGAGCCAGGCAAAAGCTGATAATCTGAAAGTCAATGCCGTTGCTTTTCACTGGTACGACAATGGCAATCCGTTGACGCCGCAGCAGGACGCCACCAATTTTCTCAACGCGGTAGCCTGGTACCATAACACGTTTAAGTTGCCGGTGTTTATAACAGAATTTGCGATCTACGACTGGGGTGGCGGTTATACCACCGCCCAGATGCAGACCGGTGAACAGCAGTTTCTCAATATTGTTACACCTCAACTCGATGCGCTTAGTTATGTCGCGGGCTATTCCTATTACAATTGGTTCAGTGGCCTGCCTCTCTATTCCACGCAAAGCGGCGTCAGTGGCAATCCGGATGTTCCGACCCCGTTGGGTTACACATATATCGGAGCGGTTGGAACCGGAACCACCGCAAATATCAGCGGTGAAAACCTTGGAGAGCATGTGGCGTATCTTACCGGCGGCACGCTTACCATGACGGCCGGTCCAGGAACCGTTAAATACATCGATGCACTGGCCAATACCAGTTATATTACCGGAAACATGAATTGGAGCCTGGACCCGTCCTCTACAAGCAACTGGGTTCGTGTTTTACCGGGCGCAACGCTTTATAAATCGGGAAATAACATCGTCACGCTCGGCGGCGGCACGATCACGAACGACGGAACCATTCAGGTCGGACAGGGCATACTGCGCATTGCAGGCTCCACCACTGGCAGTGGATCCATTTATATCTCCAGCGTCGGCGGAACGATGGGGTCCACCGCCACGCTGCAAATCTCCGGTAATATCGATATTGCCACCCCGATTACATTTGCAGAGCGCAACGATCCAGGCGGTTCGGTCGGCATTGAAAGTGTCGGCGGAAATAACACGCTCAGTGGACCGATGGAAATCACTGCCGGCGGTGATCAGGCCCGTGTGCAGTCGGATACAGGGCTTTTGACGTTGAGCGGACCGGTCACCACCAATACAACCACCGCAAGCAATCTGTACCTGCAAGGGGCCGGAAACGGGAATATCAGCGGTGCCATATCGGACAACGCCATCAACGCGGCCGGGAAAATCAACATCTGGAAGCAAGGTACCGGCTTATGGGAGCTAAGCGGCCAGAACACATATACCGGGACGACAACCGTTTCCGCGGGCACACTGCTGATCAGCGGCAGCATTACCAGCACAACAAACATTCAAACCGGAGCTACACTCAGTGGCTCGGGTACCATCAGTGCGGCGGTCAGCAGCGCCGGTACGATACACCCCGGAACTGACGGAGCGCCGGCAACGCTGACCATGACCCGTCTGACGCTGGACAACAACAGCAGCCTGAATTTTATGCTTGATACGCCCAACTCCGCGGCCGGAACGAACGGGAATAGTCTCATTGCCACGTCTGATACCACGCTGGGTACCGGTATATCGCTGACGATACAGGCTGGCAGCCATTTTGGCATCGGGATTTATCACCTGATCAGTTTTTCGGGATCTATAAATAATTTGACGGATCTGAATTCATGGACAATCAATGGCCCATCGGGCTTCACATACACATTAAGTGATCCGGCGGGTATGATTAATCTGAACGTAACGGCGGTACCGGAACCGGCAACGCTGGGATTGTTTATGGCGGGAGGAATATTCTTATTGCGGCGTAAAACGCGTCGAAACACGGTGATCAATTACTGACCGCAGTTTCAATTCCGGCAATGTTATCGTCAGCGTTGCGGACTTTATAAGAGTTGTCTCTTCCAGACAAAGGATAAAAGTATGATGCCCAATCGCAGACTCATCCCTGTCATTTTAATGCTTGTCTGTACATTCGTACCGTTGCGTGCCAACGTCTTCGCCCACAGCATAAAAAAAGGAGTGGGCATGGGACCTGGAAAACATCCCGGGCAGTGGCAAAAGTGTTTGGAAGCTCTGCACGTACATGGGGTTTACGACTGGGGGTCCCAGCGGTCCGGTGCCACACCAAAATCGATCACATTTGTTCCCATGATCTGGGGTTATTACCCCAAGAGCCTGCCTGCGGCGATAAAGCAGATTATTCGTTATCATCAGTCCGGTCTGGTTCAGGCCATGCTCGGATTCAATGAGCCGGATAACCGTACGCAGTCTCACGTGCCGGTTTCGACAGCCTTGAAAGCGTGGCCGGAATTGGAATCGGCGGGTATCCCATTGGGCAGTCCGGCGTGTGTACATCCGGACAGCCCGTGGATGAAAGCGTTCATGCGCGGGGTACAACGGCATCACTACCGGGTCAATTTCATCTGCATTCACTGGTATGGCGGTCCAAACCCGCGGGGCTTTATTGGCATGCTGCGAAACATCCATAACTTGTATCATCGCCCGCTCTGGATTACCGAATTCGCGGTCGGCGATTGGCATGCCAATAAGATGCACCCGAATAAATACTCGCCGCAAGTCGTCGCCCGATTTATGCGAGCGGTACTTCCAGCCATGAATCGTCTGCCCTATGTGCAGCGCTACGCCTGGTTTCCGGCTAGAAAATCCAAATTCACCGCATTGGGAACCTCCGCTTTAGTTCATAAAAATGGCACACTTACACGGCTGGGACGTATTTATGCGGCAGATTAACATTCCCTCCGGCGTCGCCTGAAGGCACGCCCGGTTGAACACCCAATAAGGTTTTTCCACAAATGATGAGCAATTGATGGTAAAAAAACTTATTCTCGCAAGCGCCTTATTTTGGATCGCGTCCTTTGCTTATGCACGGGCAACAACATTTTATGTGGATGCCATGCACGGCGCGGATACCAGCAATGGAATCTCCAGACACACAGCATGGAAAACATTGAGCCGCGTGAACCGCGCCCATCTTGCGCCAGGAGATCAGGTCCTGTTTAAGAGTGGTGACGTGTGGCACGGGTCCCTGGTGCCCGATGCGTCCGGAAGCCCGAAACATCCCATCGTGTTTGCACGGTATG
>JAKAZF010000167.1 GCA_021826605.1 Planctomycetota bacterium
AAACGCTTCGGCCATCGCCTTTGGCGACAGCGCCGGCGGACCGGTTGACGCATTTGCCAACGCCACCGGTGGGCAAGCCGGCAAACTTGGCACCGGCGTATATGGCACGGGGGTTGGCAGCAGCAGTGCTACCGCCAAGGCCGAAACGAATTCCGGCGCCATTAACAGCGTCACGGCGGATGCGTCCACAACTTCCCAGGCCGGCACGGCCAACAGTGTTGAAAGTTTTGCCGAAGTTGGCGGCACGATTCGCGGATACAACGGAGCCGCAAATAGACACGCCGCAAGCTATGTTTCCATTGCTCCCACGGCAAGCACCTTGGCATCAACATTTTCAGGTGCCACGAACTTTGCGGTCAGTTCAGCGGCGGATAACAATGTGCTGGGGGTCATGACCCTGTCCGGCGCTGCCAACGGCGGCACGGCCAGTCAGGATTATCACAGCGAAACGGATTGGAATATTACCGCATCCCAATTATCCAGCACGGAACAGGAATTGCTGCTGGGGTTTGAAGGGGCACAATACTCCGGCTCCGGATCAGTGCAGTTTCAGGTCAGCCAGAATGGCACCGATGTGATCAACCAGAGTTTCAGTTCCTTCAGTGCCGCGCAGAGTTATTTCAACAGCCAGACCGTAGATCTCGGCTCTGTGGCGCAGGGTGTAACGATTGGCAACCCGCAGGTTAACATTTCATTGGATGTCACCAGCAATACATCGGGTTCCCATTTCACCGTTGGCAACATGGCCTTAAGCAATGCCACCGCCGCTTCGGCTTCGATTTCCACAGGTGGCACCTATGCCGGATATTCCGTGGTGCGGAACTTCGGAGCCAATGATCAGCACACCAATGTTCAGTTCCTCGGCGGTACCGCCAATAAGGCCACCACACTGGCCGTGCAGTTTGCCGATGCTCCGACCAGCAATACCAATTTAATCAGCGACATCGTTAATATCAGTGGCACCAACATTGGTACCAACAGTAATCCCTATGTGGTGCAACTCAGTTATAACCCCGGCATTATCACCAATGGCACCACCAGCCCGGTATTGGCGTGGAACAACGGCAGCGGCTTTATAGCCGCGGTATTGGGTAACACCGGCGGCACACCGACGGAAGTCAACGGAGCCTACAATCCGCTGACCGATTTCTCCCTGGGCACCTACGGCATTAACACCGCCAATGACACCGTCTGGGCGGTATTGAATCATTCCGGCAGCACCATTGGGGATTCCACCGGCAACTTTGCCGTTATGCAGAGAATTCCAGGCGATGCCAATGGCGATGGCGTGGTGAACAACCTGGACTTGCTGACGGTAACCAACAACCTCAATCAGCCCTCGGGCGGCCTGTGGAGCAAAGGAGACTTTACCGACAGCGGGACGGTTAACAATGGTGATCTTCTAACGGTGGTAAACAACCTCAACGACGGCAGTACGACCGTTGCCGCCACCACCAGCGCAGCTCTCGCCGGCAGTATTGCCGCTCCCGTGCCTGAACCCGCATCCCTGGCTTTGCTGGCGATCGGAGCACTGGGAATTCTGGGGTTGCGGAAACGCCGGTGGGCTTAATTCATTTGGAGGCCAATTTCACGTACCAGCGGCTCGCGGTTTTTTCCACGACCAGATGAGTATTGACGGGAGAATGGCCTTCCTGGTCGGAAACAATCAAATCATTGACCCCGCGATTGAGATAACAGCTTGGCACATACAGTCCCATGTGCATAATATTATCCGGATAATGCCCCAGATTATGACCGTTGAGCCACATATACCCGCCAGTTAAATCGCCCCATGCCACGCGCAAAATCAAATGCAACTCCTTGACCGCATTTAACTTTGGCTTCCATACAAATGTCGTGCGATAAAAGCAGGGCACATCCGGAGCCGCGGTGAATTTTTTCCATCCCGCGCCGGTCAAGGGCGATCCCATTCCGCCACGCATCCGCCAATTGACAATAGCTCCCCCGCCGGCAAGCGCCGGAGCCAGCCGGGACACGCTCAATACCACCTGCCCCAGGCTGTGCATGGTATTGGCCGGAATAAGAATACTTAACACATTGGGTTGCTTGCCATACCAGAAGGTCAGCATAGCCCGCGACCGGTCAGTGCCGGCGGCCAACGCATCGACCCGTCCTGAATCAAAACATATAAATGCGTTGGATATCGGATGTTGCCAGGAAAAAACCAGATGATCGGCGTTTAATGCCGGCAGTTTGGCCCGCAGCCAGACCATGCCGCTTTTCTTGAATTCGGGAATGGCTCCGCCTCGCAAAGACGTCCACTTTCCCCCGCTGACATCGGATAAGACCCGCACCATCGCCGTTGATTTAGCCAATGCCAGATAACGGTATTTCCAGTTTTTCACGACCATTTGCCTGGAAATCTCCCGCATCAGCACAACCTTGCCGAATATGCCGACAGCCCCGACTTTATTATATGGACCAATATATGTCCATAATTTAGCTCGCCCGCTGGCGCTGGCCAATATGGCCAGCGCATTGGTTCCGGCTTTAAGTTGCACATTGACCGCCGGCTGACTGCCCGCCTCGGCCAACTTTCCATTGACAAACACATCCGCCGTGCCTGTCAGATGGGAAAACAAAATGCGATACATCCCGGCTTTTTTTACCGTTACCATGCTGCGATACCACTGATGCAAACCCGGATAATCGCCGACCCCGATCTGCCGCGGATTGGGTGCCGCAATCCATTGTTTATCATCAGCATTGGGTTTTGCCGGCCCATCCGCCAGCCGCATCTGCCAGGGCGTAAATGTCGGAACCGTCAGATCCGCGGCTTGCGGCACTCCCGCTCCAGCCGCCATGCCCACCGGCACCGGCCTGGAGGAGGAACCAAAATAAATCCGGGCCTTGTCCATGTTGGCATCCAGCGGCATCTGTGTGTGAAGCACCATACGCCCATCGACGCGACTCGCTGCGCCCACGTAGTGCGGACCACACACCAGCGCGGGCTTCCCGAGAATATTTAAAAACCAGGTGTGATACATCGCATCGCGGCTTTCCACAAATATCCGCAGGGTGTTATGCGCGGTTTTTATGCGGTAGATATCCGGCCCTTCCGCCGGCACCTTTGCCCGCAATGTCAAAGCGCCGCCGCGCGGCGAATCCACAAATGCCTTTGATTGCGCCTGAATTTTTCCCCGCACCGACAATCGCAACATCAATTCCGATTTTGGCGGTCCGTATGCCACCAGCGTTGTGGTTGCTCCCTGCTTAAAGACTCCGAATATGCGCGCACAGCCATACTGCAGATCAAAGAGTTTATTAATGGCAAATTTCTTAATTACCGCAAAGAGATGAAATCCGGCAATAACCTGCGGAACACCGCCAGGAATGTTGACCGTCACCGGATTAAATGACAAATTCTGATAAAAAATCATATCTCCATTGGGACTTTGCCTTTCAAACACGCGCACACCGGGGGGAGCCTGCATTTTCAAATGCCGCACATTGACACTGGTTTCTAAAATACGTTGAAAGCTGCGCGCAAAATAATTGGCGGTCTTGTATATGTAATACAATGGCCGCAGGTCGCCGGCCTGTCCGATGGGTGCGGCAAAGTCATAACTTGGGCCGACCGTATTATCCACATACGATGATGGCGTGGTGCCCCCCACCGCCATGTATGCGTCGTATCCGTTTCCGCCATACGCAATCACATGCCACATCGACTGTCGAGATATTTCCCGCAGGGCCGGCGGATGCGTGCGGTACAACGTAAACCACCCGGTCCACATTTCAGTTGTGAACCATGGATCCGTCCGATTTTTTGTGCTCCAAGGGCCGGGGCCCGCGGGACTGTTTCCGTGGTGCATACCGCTAAAATACATCGGCACATCAATACCCATGGCCCGGGCTTTGTTATAGAGAAATTTGTAGTAATTGTTGGGCAGCACATTGCCCCATCCCTGTGAATCCTCATTTTCCAACTGCACCATGATCACGGGGCCGCCATGGTTGATCTCATTGGCGGCCACAATGGGCAATAATTTATTGTAGTAGCTGGTTACGACATCGATATATGGTTTGTCATCCTCCCGCACCGCCAAACCGGGAATAAACCGCAGCCATACGGGATAACCGCCCTGACTCCACTCGCCGTTACAATAGGGTCCGATGCGCAGAATCGCATAAAATCCCATACTGTGCACGAGTTTCAAAAATGCCGCCAGATTATGCCGGCCCTTGAAGTTAAACTGTCCTTTTCGCTGTTCCTGATAGCTCCAAAAAATGTACGTCTGAACGCAATTAAATCCCGCTCGCTTCATTTTCAGCAGCCGGCTTTTCCATAAAGCCCGCGGTACCCGCTGGTAATGCATGCTGCCTGAGGCGATAAATACCCGTTTGCCCCGGATAATAAATCCTTTGCCATCAAAGTTGAAATATGGCTTGACCGCCGGCGTGGGCGGGAACATACCGACATCTTCCGGCCCAAAGGCCGCAACCGGAACCGCCCGCCACACCAACATCAACACGCCAAGCAATGCAGCCATACGCAGCAGGGAACGACAAGATCTGAATACATTTACGATTTTATGTTGCATCGGCAGCAAATTCACACTCCAAAGCATCCACGCCCGATTATTTTAAACCGTCCGGTCGGCAAACCGCCAGGCAAACTCACTACCCTTCTCATCGGTTCATCGCACCGGGCCGACATCGCCAAGAACATATTGTAGTGGTATAACGCACCAAAACCGAACATGTTGCGATCCGCGGCACAACCTGTGGAGAGACCATCTTCCCGGCCCGGACGGCCCCAATGTCCGCGGGCATATAATATAATCGCTTACTCAACCGAAATAGAGATTTGGATGCCCGTAAATATCAGCTTTCCGCGCCGACAGCGGCACGAGTGCTGCAGTTGATGGTTGGCAAAAATACTCAACGTCCATCTTGGGGCGTGATCTCTGTTTCCGTAAGTTCGCGGTCCGGATGGCCTTGCCATTTGCATGGGCAGCACTGACATATTGTGGCAGTAAAAAACGGTACCGCCGACAGAGAACTGGCAATGGCCCGTTCCAAAAAAAACAAATGCCGCACCGCCCGGTGATTGCCGGTGCCGAAATCATCTTCGGTTCGGAGACCGAATTATTGCGGCGCGGCTTTTGCTCTTACAGGAGGCTAAAATCATCCCGGAACGGTGTATGAACTGGCACCGCCCATATATTTTTTTTCCACATCCGGTGTCGGTTCGGAACTGGGAATGATCGTTCCCGGTGGACACCAGTAGATGGGGTTGGCGGAATCAAGGTCGCTTTTCAGGCTGACATGACCATCAAAAAACAGCATATTCATATCGAACACCCCCGGACCCGAACCATGCCGGTACGCATATTCACGGGCATCCACCCCGCCAGTGGAACGCTTGAAGCTGCCGCTGGAATTTCCCGGAGCAAAGTCCCGATTCCAGGAATCCGAATACCATGTAAAGGCACCTTCGTCGGCAAATGCGCTGCCATCGATATTTTCCGTGGTCGTCAAATCCACATCCGGTGACTCATTGGTCAGCGAGTACGCCGCACCGTCCGCACAGAAGCATTTCATGGAGGGCTGCCCGACATGTGTCATTCTCGGCGAGTAACTTGCGGGCACATGAACATAGGGAAACGTGCAGGTGTAATTGTCCGTTGCCTGAGGGTCCAGTAGAAAAAGACCGGCGGCACAATAGGATAACATCGGCCCCACCGGCGGCTGAATCGAAGAACTGGAATAAGGCACCGCGAGAAACGTATTGCTCGGACAGATAAATGCCGGATCAGCCCGCAAGAATTCAAATCTGGAAAGCCGATCCGGTTTGGTGGCGGCAAGCTGGTCCGAGGTGTTGGCGCATACGAATCGATGGTTCATTTCATTGGATAACGGCGTCATCCAATCATACTCCGCACAGAGATTCGGATAATCATATTCCGAATAGGGCGAATGGGCACCGGTGTCAATGTTAGACCAGAAAAAACTGCCGCTTGTAGCCGGGCTGCCGACAATGGCATCCTGCCACTGTGTTGCATATTCCTCCATGGCCTCGCCAATGGAATGCAGATTGGCCGCACAAACAACGGTTTGCGCATCGCGTTTGGCTTCCGCCAGGGCCGGCAGCAGCAGCGCGATCAGCAGAGCAATAATGGATATCACGACCAGCAACTCAATGAGTGTAAACGCGCGTTTTCCTTGATTGCGGTGCGCCGGTGCGGATATTTTCCAGAGAGAATTATCCCGTTGCATTGGCATAGTCACACCAGGCGTTCGCACTTCATTCGTCACGTTCATAACCGTATCTCCTGAATCGATATTCTTTTTCGATATTGATGCACCGACGTTACGACCCGCCAGCCGATGGCGCGTTATAGCGGCGCAGCCATTTTTCATATTGCGCTTTGGTTGGCGGCGGAGACGATCCGGGCCGGGGTGGTTTCTCGTTGGCCGTTACCAGCCGTCCGG
>JAKAZF010000001.1 GCA_021826605.1 Planctomycetota bacterium
CCCCATTTAGCCGCGGGCATCGTGCCCGCGCGTTCACAATTCCCGTTCAGCCCCATCGCCCTGCGATGGGCGTCCCCCTCTTAGCGCCGGCATTTATGCCGCCGATTTCGCCGCCAACCCCGCCGAGCGCCGCCCCATCCCCATTTAGCCGCGGGCATCGTGCCCGCGCGTTCACCGCCCCCCATTTAGCCGCGGGCATCGTGCCCGCGCGTTCACCGCCCCCACAACCAAACATGTTAGCCGGTGGATTTAATCCACCGCCGCCCCCAAGCCCCAATTTACCCCATCGCCCGACAATAGGCGTCCCACCAACCCGAACCCAACATCCACCGACCGCTTCTACCCCGATTTCGTCGCCCAACTAAACGACGGCCGCAACCTTGCCGCCGAATACAAAGGCGAGGGCTGGGCCGACTCCGCCGACACCGAAGAAAAAAACCAGATCGGCCAGCTCTGGCAACTCCGCAGCCAAAACCAATGCCTCTTCCGCCTCCTAACCAAAGAAACCACAGAATCCCAACTCAACGCCCTCGCCTGAAAGGCCGCCCCTATCCGCCGCTCCCAAAACGCACGGTGGACAAATAACTCAAGGGAAATAGCGGCCAACCAACGAACAACATAACCAACGAACAACCAACGAACATCGCTTTGCGGAAAACGGGAGGCGATGGTAAGATCGGAATTCTAATTGCAGTCTAGCAAACTGGCAGAGAAATGCTCCCGCGAGGAAAGTAATGAAAATAACAAAACTGAAGATCAAGAACTTTCGGGCAATTAAAGATATCGAAATCAATTTCACCGGTGTCGTGAACGTAATCGTGGGACCGAACGCCGTCGGTAAAACAAGCATATTAGAAGCAATAAGGCTGGCGAAGGACATCTTAGCACCGAGAACGGGTAGCGAAAGCGTACAAATCCTAACCTCGCTCGGAGCCATGTCGCCTCATACCCCAAACCGAATCAACTTCGAGGCAATTGCCAGGGACGGCGCACTGCCTGTGGTGATTGAGTCTGAGTACGATATTACCGAAAGTGAACTGTGTAAGTTAGCAGAGGAACAGTCCATAGAAAGTCTCGCAATGAGCTTCCTGCAATCACGAATCGGTCTCCAGCCCGGCAGCCAAGGGCCGAACTCCATGGTGCAATATTTGTCGTCCCCGGCGGGGAAAGAGGAATATAAAAAAGACAAAGAACGTGCAGGCAGGGTAATTCAAAGCGCATGCAAAACAAAAAAATGCAAACTCGGCTTAACGATTCCCGTGCCACCTGCGCAAATTCAGGGGAGTGACGGCGATTCGCAGGCGCTGTTTAGTCTCCTTGAACTCCAACTTCCACCAACACGTACACGGTTCAGTTATTTTCCCGCCGACAGGGCGTTACCATCGGGCGAAGCAAATATGCAGATAGGCACCGCCGACGCCAACCAGCAACTTGAATCGCACAACTCGCAGCCACATCTCAAGTATGCGAGACTGAAGAACACAATATTTGCCAACACATTCGACGAAAAAGGCCGCGACCTGATAAAGAAGGAGTTCGAGTCGCTATTCAAAGAAATCCTGAGGGGCCGCAGCCTGGAGGGATATACTATCAACGAATTGGGAATGTTCACGGTCCGGATAAAAGACACGGCAACGCATCGTACATTCGACATTGATGGATTAAGCAGCGGCGAAAAGGGACTGATACTGATGTTCTTGTTAATCGCCCGATCGGTGGAACGCGGTGGGATGATCCTAATCGACGAACCCGAATTACATCTCAACCCATCGGTTTGTAAAGCGGTACTGGGATTCCTATTAGACTCCCACTGCAAGCCAAATGATATCCAAGCGATCATCTGCTCCCATTCCCCGGAGATACTTGCCAGCGCACTCGACGAAACGGACTGCGCGCTGTACCATCTAATTTCTGAATCTTCAATCACGCCCGTTCGCGAAAAAGACCACGTAGACGCGGCCGAAGCGCTCGCACGGCTGGGCCTATCGGAGGTTGACGAACTCCTATACCGCGGAATCGTGTTCGTTGAGGGCAAAGACGACCTGGAAGTACTAGAAGCCGGATGCGGAGATATCCTGCGACGATATAAATTAACGGAACTTGGAGGAAGGAACGACCTAGAAAAACACATCAAGGCTCTACAGACAGCAGCAAGCGACCACAAACTCGATGGAAGTAAGTATTTCATTCTCGACCTCGACGGCAAGCCGCTCAAAAATATCACATCCTCGCCCAAGGTAAAGGTTATGCAATGGAAACGGACCTGTCTCGAGAACTATCTTTTGGACGAGGAAGCGATCTACGACGCCATCAAGAATAACATCGATAGCCAAAAGGCCGAAGCCCTCAACTTGGGGGACTTCAAACGCTGGATAAAGCGCGCCGCATTAGCACAAATCGACGAATTGGTGGCGCGAGAAATCTACGAAAATTACTCCTTCGAGGATCCCGGAATAAGGGCAAAGGAAATCCGCGACAAAGACGTTTCGGAAATCACTAAAATTCTCGCGGATCGACTTGCGGCCGCACAGAAAAAGCTCGCTGCTTGGGATCTGGCCCAATGGAAAGAGAATTTCACCAACCAAGTAACCAGGCAGCGCGACGAAAAACTCGGAGCATGGGAGGAGAACGACCGATGGAAAATTGAATGCAACGGCAAATGGATATACGAACGCATCCAAAAGGAGTTCCGCGTAAACGCGAATCCCCGCAAGCTGAAGACGGAAGTAGTCAAGTCAATGAGGGAATCGGAATCGAGGGAATACAAAGAGCTACACGACCTGATAACCCGCCTACTAAATGAAACGGCAACGCTGCCGGTGAAATCGTCGGTAATATCGCCCGGCGAAACTGGCAACGGCAAGAGCACCGGAATCGGCCCGAAGCTGGACGGCCAGTGACAGGCATTGTTTTTCGAGGAAAACAAGCACATCGCTACCTCAAATCAGTAAGCGTAGGATTAAAAGAGCCAATTTAATTTTTTGTAAGATCAACAAAATTTAAGTTTAAGCCAAACCTAAGGTTTTCGGAAATGTCGCCGCTGACAGCGGCGATTGTGGGCTATGTGCTTGGGGAATCGTGCTGCCAGAATCTCGAATTTAGAATTTAGTAGCTGGAATAGCGTGTCTGCCGGTCTGACGCCGAAAGAACGCAAAGAGGCGGTCAGTACCTCTTTTTCCCCTCAATCTGGTCTTTTTCGTCTTCGTGAATTTCTGGGACAGGACAATTTGTTGGAAAATTTGATCACGTCGGCTCCCAAAAACCCACGCAGGACTGAAAACTAAAAGACCTTGGCAGACACGCGGTGCTGATTTAGAGTTTGAAGATTGAAGGGATGGTTTCGTGTATAATCTTCTTGACATTATCAATACTTGAGTTTCAGAACCGTCTGCGGGCGGGTTGTGTTCAGGCTATCGTGCATGATTTACGAAACGGCAGGTGGATGATGAAGCCGGGAAAAAAGAGATTTCCACTCCAAATTGTTCTCATTGTTTGTCTGGTGGCCGACTTTATAACATCCGTGATTCTTGGATATATCGGTTTTCTGATTCATGCCACCGCCACCCATTCCTCACCGTCTGTGGGGGATAAACTCTATCTGACATTACAACTGTTCACATCCACATCGGGTAACGCGATGCCAATGAACTGGGCACTCCAGATTGCGCGATTTTCTGCCCCCATTGTCCCAACCGGCACACTAATTTGGGTCATCGTATTTGCGTTGCGAGAGCACTATCACCACCTTAAATTGCGCTGGACAAAAGACCATGTTGTTATCTGCGGTCTAGGCCGCAACGGACCACAACTGGTAAAAGAATTCTTGCGTGACGGCAGCGACGTTGTGGCCATTGAGATTAACCCGCAAAATGAGCATATTCGGAGTTGCTTTGAGGAGGGGGCGAATATTGTGATTGGTGACGCTTCCAGCGAGAGCGTTTTGCGCCGGGCACATGTGACCCACGCCAAGCACCTGATTGCCGTGGCTGGTGATGATGGAGTTAACGCAAAAATAGCCGGCCAGTTGGTGCATATCCTCGAAAAATCTAAAATTCTGGGGCGGCTTACCTGCCACTTCCACATTGTCAATTTTCATCTTTACGGCCTAGTCAAGGATGACAATCTAGCGCAGGCACACATGGACACCTTGAGCTATTCTCTGTTCAATATTTACCAGAACAGTGCCCGGTTATTATTTCAAAAGCACGCCTTGGTCGCTCCGGATCGGCTGACCAATGAGCGATATCAGCCACATTTGATCATCATCGGTCTGGGAGATATGGGGGAGGCGGTGCTGGTGCAGGCGGCCAAGATCGGCCATTTTGCGACCAACAAGAGCATCCACATAACCGTTGTGGATAAGTCCGCCAGTGCCCTGTTGAAACAAATACTGCATCGCCACCCAGGATTGGGGCAGGTTTGTAAAATCGACCCCATTGACGCTGATGTCACCGACCACGAGCGACAGAGTGATATCGGCAAGCTGGCCAGTGAAACGAATTCACCGGCGGTGATCGCGTTTTGCTTCGGCAATGATTATCTGAATGTGACCTGCGCTTTGGAAATGTCTAAACTTATACCCGACAAGGAAGTCACCCTTCTGGTACGGATCAACAGGCACGCGGGTTATGGAACCTTGATCGAACAAAAGCTGAGTACCGCCGAATCCTCACCACGGTGTGCAATCCATCCATTTGGTTGGGTGGAGAGTACCAGCACAAGCGCGACTCTTCTGGAAGATTCACTGGATACAATCGCGCGTCAGCTCTACCTGAAAGACCAACCACACGGTTGTCCATGGGGAAACATTTCGGAGCAGGACAAGGACGTTTACCGGCAACGCGCAGACCATATCTACATCAAGCTGATGATAATCAATCGTTCCATGAGCGCCGAAAATCTGCGCAAGGGCAGTAGTGGCAGCTTCAATGATCAGGAGATTGAAGCGATGGCTGGTGCCGAATGCGCCAGGCGGATAGCGGAAGAACGCTTTAGACATCCGGCCAACGGTGCCTCTCAAAACGCGGTCGCACAACGCACCATAACCGATGAGGACAGAGGCACCGTCCGTAGCATTACGGAGATTCTGAAATTGGAGAGCTAGGTGGCATCACGCTGCGACTAAGTAGGAACGCAAAATGGATGCAACCGGCAGGACGGCAATTAACCCATGCTTAATGAGTGATTTACAACACTTGGCTGGTTTGTAATCATTCTTGGTTCCTACCTAGTCGCTTATGGTATGCCGCACAGAAAAAGTTCGGCTTTCCATAGGGACTTGAGTGTTTGACCTTTCGCATCCATGCCGAGAAATTCTTTGCGAATACGGGCATGTAGCATCTCCCCATATATTCTCCAATCAGTTTGGAAGCCCATACTCGTCAAAGCGGCGATATTGCTGCGCAATGCGGCTCTCAATCGCTGTTTCTTTTCATTGGTGCCAACGGCCATCTCGTAACGCGCATACTCCAACGTCGCATGTTGCAGCAAATATTGCACCTGATAACGATTTTGCCATCGCGCTCCACGAAGTAATTTTTCCGCTTGGCGGAGTAATATTTCCGCCTGATTTAACCTCTTGGTGTTAGCGAATTTGCTCCCTTCCTTTTGTACTGTTATGTCCGGCATGCAGCCGAGCACATGGCATTCCGCCTCCATCATTAAAATAATCGCACTGGCAAGCTGTTCATTCGGGCTTGCGGCACGGTTCATAGCAGCTTGCGCCCGCCTGAAACTAACCAAAACACGCGGATCATTTCCGCCTTTCATACCACCGACGGCATAAAGTGCATACCCACGTATCGCGTGCAGCAGTCCAACAATTGAGCGCGTCGCTGCATCAAGGCGGCCCTGTGGTTGAAGTCGTTCCAGCATTTCAGTACAGCCCTTTGCAATCTTGCTCAGGTCCGTGCCATTCGGAACTGTGCAATTGACTGGGACATCGTCCAGAAGCCATTCGAATCGATATGGCCATACGGCACGGTACAGTAAGTCGCGTTGGTGGAACATTTCTAGCCTTGCTTCGAGTGCTATATCTTCAGCAGAGGGGGCTTTGTTCGCGCCTTTCTCGCTAGTCCCACCGTTTGGCGGCTTGCAGAGTTCGTAGAGCCTGTCTGCCAAGTTGCATCTTTCCGGCTGGAATCGCTTTTCCAGAAAGCTGCGTAGGGGTTTGGAAAAAGGAAATGCTTTCCATCTCGGCGCATCACTCCGCCCGATTTCATTCTCATCAAAACTTGTAAAGAACAGCAGTGGATCAACGGTGTAGCGGGCCAGCTCCGATACAATCTTAAGTTGCGTCTTGTCTCCATTCGACACACTTTTATTTTCAATAGCTTTATTTATAGTATCAAGAATATCTTTCGGGGTACATGTGCTCAAGGACTGGAGCAACTCTGCCTTAGTCATAATCCGGTTGTCAATTGTGATATCCTGTTTTGTCGCCACATGCCAGCGGAGTACCTCGTAGCGTGCGGCGTCCCTGGGATGGCCGCTCGCGTTAAGCAGTTGCGCGTAGATACCAATGATCCGCTGAGTATATTCTCTAAAGTCGCCATTCCCGTTGTTGGTTGCTATATTAAGAACACGGGATAGACAAAATGTCAAAATAGGAGTAATCTGTCCGATAAGTTCCACGAGTTTCCCGGAAACCAGGAGATATGGATAAAACGCCTCAAGATGATTGGCAATGCCTTTCAATATTTCGATTTCCTTATCGTCATTGGATATGCCCCCTAAGCTAACGGTAATAGCCATCAATTCGTAGTGAAGGTATTCGACAAACGCTCCGACATCGTGCGATCTTTTGTACACATCGACAAACATGTAAATGGCAATCTCGTGGAACAATTCCGCAAGGATTTTGGGAGAAAATAAATACGTTGCATCAACTCCGTTACGAGTGACCATGTCGTATATCTGGTCCCGGCCTTCCAGATGCATCCAATAAAATCCTCCCTCCAGCCGAGACAATATATCCCATTTCTTTCCTGATATTTTACCAGTCTTGTAATTTCCAATATTGTTGAGGGCTTTATTGCCCAACTCCATGAGTTTGGTATGATCCTTTGCGTATCTTCTCGCTAGCGTTTTGATTGACTGGGGCACCTTAGAATCACGAGCGATTCGAAGATACCGGGCGAACGCAACCAGCAGTGCCGTGCGGCTTCGCGGGCGGCGGAAAAGGCTGGCGATAGCGATTAGCAGGCCAGCGGCTAACTTTTTATCCGACTCCGGGATTTCTGATGCCAGCTGTACATTGTCCTTGGTCGAGGTCGAAGTATTAAGCAGAACGCGAACGGAGTCGCAACTCTTTCTAGCACGATTTAAGTAGCCGTTGCCCCCCGTTGCCCCTGTATATTCGGGTACCTGTTGCTGCCATTTATTAGACTCCGAAGAAGGCCTGCAAGCGAACACTTCTTTAAGTGCCGCCTCATCGGCTATTTCACTGCCGTCCGCCATTGGGGTGACTGCAACCATCACATGTGAGCGGCCAAAATGTTTTGCCTGGTCAAACAACTCGCCCAGAAATGTAAAAGTTTCTTTGCGTTGTTGTTCGCGATTTCCACGGTATCTTTCCGGAATTGATGGGTGCACAGAACCGAATTCACCGAGTGAATCAATTGCCAAGACAAAATTGCCACGGCGCATCGTATGGCAAATCCACTTGATTGCCACATTCCTTTCAATAGCATTGTCGTCATTTGCGGAGTTAGATGGTGAATTTTGGCCGTTGTTCGAATTATTAGCCCGTGTCACTTTATTAAGAGCCCCGGATCTCAGAAAATCCACATCTTCAACCATAAAGGTTCGACTGGCTGGCACGTGGCCTCGATCCAACCTGGCAAACTCATCCATAATTGCAGATATCAGCCCGGCGCGGGTTGTAAAATCTGCCGCGTCAATCCAGATTATCTCGTGTGTCTTTTCCAGGGCATGGGCAGCTTTCAGCAGTGCCGTTGAGGTTCCCCATTGATTTTTTTTTCGCCAGAATACAATCACAGGTCTGGTTTCAGGCGGAGGATCCTTCTCTTCCGTGGATTTATCCTGATCCATCTCCAGCGGAGGTGGTACCTGTACCACAACGCGATAGCGCGACTGGCTCACCGCATGTTGGCCGTCGATAACCTGATAAAGTTCCTGCAGAAATAATCGCGCATCCCGGTACATACACACGGCGGCGGGATAGCCTTTGCTAAGTGACGTTGCCGATGTGGTTTCATTGGCAACAACTTGCGCGGCGAGCTTTAGTAAATCCGGTGCCTTGCCATCGCGCGATACCCAGAGCACCATATTGCACCCATTGGTAGTCATTTCATCTTTTCGAAAATTACTCAAGTGGTCGGCTACAATATCCATAACACGTCGGTCGCTCCCGCTATAGCCCAGTACCAACAACAGAGGCGGCACGCATTTTGATCCTTGCGGTTTGAGGTAGTTTCGAATTTCCATCAATGTTGCCGCAGGGAGGCCCTCATCCAGGTCGTAACCGGTCCTCAGCAAGTGCGTTCCACCATGGAGTTTTACGACAGCTATTTCCTGTTGGCGCACTAGATTTGCCCCCGGCATTGTGGAATCTTTCGCGATCTCGTAGACCGTGGGTTGATGTCCTTCCATCCGCATCGCACGTTCGATCAGCGAATCAAAGTTTGTGGTTAAAATCAATCTCCAATCTAATAATTTGGTCAGAAAAGCGATGAACTGGTGTGCCATCGTTGGTTCCCGATCACGGATGAAATGGTCAAAAAATGAATCCACGAAGCTGGAATCGCCATCGGCAATGGTAAGCAGCAGCGAACGGTAGTCCGTGTATGAAGACATACTTGGCTTCAATCCGTTGAAATGCTTATCTCCCATCTTTCGGTAAAGTGGTGCAATCTTACGGATTTCTTCCATGACAGTGGACCGATAGAGCATTTCGCGGTCTGATTCAAATTTAGCATTGAGGTCGCGAATAATTTCGCCGTTATAAATACATTTTGACCTCTGTTGCGGATCTGTCTTCCTGCTCTGTGCCAGCAGCCAACGTAACCAAGTGTCATGGCGATGAGGCCAACCAAATTTTCGCAGATAGTTCCTGTAATTATTTTCCCATCCGTCTGATTTGGCCACTGCGCAAACGGCGCAAATGTAATCAGCAAGGAAATTGGATGTTGGAATACCCGCGCCGACAGAGATGCCGGCACCAAATAGAGGTACAATTCGGCGACCATTCTCGTGGCATTTCTTTATAAACGTGAAGGCCTTATCGGGGCTAATGTCCTCAATGGGGCCGTTATTGCTATTTCTCGAGTTGTTTGCCATGTCGGACTCCTCTGCTGAATTGGCGTGTCACAAGACCGGCGCAGATATGGGCGCTCCTTAGTGCCAAATTCCGTATCCATAAAGGGCGCAAATCCGTATGATCAGCATCCTTGCTCAAACCCAGCCGGCAAATCCTTTGCAAGGGTCGCACCCCGTTGATTGATGATGGTGCGACCGTAAATTTTTATATTAACATACAAATATAGCGTAGTAACACAGACCATGTCAACTGGTAATGCAACAGCAACGGTAATGCGGTAATGCTTCCAACAGGGCCTGTGACAGATTCTGCCAGGTCTCTCGGGGCCAAATCCTTAACTTTTTAGCGCTGTTGCGCATTATCCCTCTTTCTGCAACCCTATAGCTTTCCCGACGAATAGCCCAGACTCGCTGAACAACGTAATTGACAAGTAGGCATCGCGAAGAAATAACGTGAGCAATTATGGCGCAGGAATTTTGACCGCCGGCAAGGCGCTCGCGAGGCGCATATCCGCATGGATTCTGTAACGAGCGGGCAACGCCGCCGGCGGTCAAAAGAACCAGCCAGAATGCTCAGGTTATTTTTTCGCGATGCCTAAATAACATGCCGCCACAGTGATCGCGGAAAAGAATCCTGAACGGGAACCGGCACCCACTATTGCCACGCAACCCCGTTGTTCGTTCACCGCCGCAGCGCTTCCCTATTCTCCTAACTCCTAACTCCTAACTCCTGAATACTCGGCCATCTCCTGTCTCCTGAACACTGAAAACTGAAAACTGAACACTGACTTGCCATTACCCGCCAGCGCCGCCCCCTATAGCACCAGCACAATATCGCTGGCTTCTGAATTCCGGATTCTTTGTGAAAGGATTCCTATGCCCAACCTCATCACCGCCACCCGCTGCCTCGCCAACCTCCCACCACTCGCCCCGCGTTGGCTCTGGAAAGACCGACTCCCAAAAGGAAAAATCGTCCTCCTCGCCGGCCCCTCCGGCTCCGGCAAAACCTTCATCGCCCTCGACATCGCCGCCCGTATCACCACCAACACGCCATTCCCAAACCCCACTCCCAGTTGTTCGTTGCTCGTTGATCGTTGTTCGTTGCAGGACCCTGCAACACCCCCCACCCAATCCACCGCCCACCTTGTTGATTTCTCCGCTGAAATGGCCGCCGCCACCGCCAACAAATCCCCCGAGGAACAACACGCCAAAAACTGTGGCTCAGTCCTAATTATCACCCCCGAAGAAGACCTCATCGACAACATCCGCCCACGCCTCGAAGCCGCCCATGCCGATGTCAATAAAGTCACCGCCACCACCGATCTGTGCATCGACAATCTCAAATCCTGCACCGATCAAATTGAAGATCTTAAACTTATCATCATCGACCCACTCGCATTCCTCGTCGCCAACGACAACGAATCCCCGCACATCGCCCCAAAACTTTTTGATCTTTACCAGCACCTCTTTGGCCGCTCCATCTCCATCCTCGCCCTGCTCCCCATGCACCCGGGCCGCGCCGACCCGCTCCACCGCATCCCCCGCATAAATTCCCTAGCGCCCTTCGCCTCCATAATCTATGCCGCATCACCTGACTACCGCGAAGAAAACACCCAACCCAACCGCCGCGTCCTGATCCAGCTAAAAAACAGCCTCAGCCCACTTGCACCCGCCCTGGCCTTCAACATTGAAAATAGTGCTGTCGCCTGGTCCCAGGACGCCCTCCCCGACGAAAACATTGACGCAATAATCACCGCCCCGCGCCGGAAACCAGGTCCCGATCCAATCAAACTCGACCAATGCACCCAATGGCTCTACGAATTTCTCGCCCCCAATCCACGTCCCCAGGCCGAAGTCCTCGACGCCGCCGCCAGCGCCGGATTCTCCTATATAACGCTCCGCCGCGCTAAGGACGAATTAAAGGTCCAATCCAAACACGCAAAAGAAGGCCATTGGCTCTGGCGTGTCCCTCCCAACCAACTCGAATACGACAATTTCGACCAAATGACCGACGAAGTCCTCCGCGCTAAATTCCCACCCCCAATCTAACCGCGCCGCACACGCCTGAGAACATCCTGACGAAAATCCAGTAGCCCCCGTCGTCGTCGCCGCAGCGACAGCTCAACTCTCTACTGCTCACCTGCTCCGCGCCCGGCAACCGACAGCAATTCTCCAGGCCAGCCGTGCAGCGGCGGGGCTTTGGCAAAAATGGATTGAGCAGTAGAAAGTAGAGCAGTAGACCGCAGGAGAACCTGCATTGCTGGCGACAGCCTGTCCTCTTGCTTTAGCCGAATTTGCTCTACTGTTCACCTGTTCTACTCACACCTGCTCTAATCGGGCCGCGGCCCGATTTGCTCTACTGCTCGCCTGCTCCGCGCCCGGGCTACCGACAGCAATTCTCCTCGCAGCGCCTCCCTATTCTCCTAACTCCTATCTCCTAACTCCTGTCTCCTGTCTCCTGTCTCCTGATGTGTCATTACCCACCAGCCCCGCCCCCTATAGCCTCTCCACGGCACAAGTGCCGCATCCCGGTCCGCCGGGATTTGACAAGTAAATAACATGCCGCCACAGTGATCGCGGAAAAGAATCCTGAACAGAAACCCGTTGCTCGTCACTCGTTGAGCGCCCGTGTGTTTCGTTGCTCGCTGCTCGTTAAGCGCAGCGTTTCGTTGTTCGTTGCAGCCAACAGCTCGCGCCCATTCCGCGCGCTCCCTGTTGTTCGTTGCTCGTTGCCGCGCTTCCCTGTTCTCCTAACTCCTATCTCCTAACTCCTGAATACTGGGCCATCTCCTAACTCCTGAATGCTGAATGCCCCCCCTTAAAACATCTTGGGCATCTTGGGCAACTTGAACCAAACCCGCCAACATCAACGCTTCCATCAACTTGCGCAACTTGGGCAAGTTGCCCCCTAACTTGGGCATCTTGGGCACCTTGGCCGTCGCAGCGACAGCAATCCTGTTGTTCGTTGTTCGTTGCTCGTTGCTCGTTGAAGCGCAGCGTTTCGTTGAAGCGTGTCGTTGTGTCGTTGTGGTAAATACCGTCGTCGTATCCCAACCTCTGTGATCTCTGTGCCCTCTGTGGCTACTCGTCGTCGTTTCCTCCCCGCGTCATTGCGGTACACTGTGTCTGTTGTTCGTTGCTCGTTACTCGTTGTTCGTTGAAATTGGCCTCCGTTACCTCGTGGTAAATACCGTCGTGGTCGTCGTAACGCCGCGCCTTTGCGTTCTCGTGTTTCTTTGCGGTTCGCACTCGTGGTGATTTCCCGCCGTCCCCCAACCCCTGAAAACTGAAAACTGAAAACTGAACACTGACTTGCCATTACCCACCAGCGCCGCCCCCTATAGCTTCTCCACGGCACAAGTGCCGCATCCCGGTCCGCCGGGATTTGACAAGTAAATAACATGCCGCCACAGCGATCGCGGAAAAGAATCCTGAACAGGAACCGGCACACACCGTTGCCACGCAACCCTGTAGTTCGTACTTCGTTGCTCGTTAAGCGCAGCGTTTCGCTGTTCGTTGTAGCCAACAGCTCGCGCCCATTCGGCGCCCAAAAAGTCTTCTAACTCCTAACTCCTAACTTCTGAATGCCCCCCTGGGGGCCCAAAACATCTTGAGCATCTGGAGCACCTTGAACCAAACCCGCTAAAATCAACGCTCCCATCCACATGCTCAACTTGAGCACCTTGCCCCCTAACTTGAGCACCTTGGTCGTCGCAGCGACAGCTCAACCCTGTAGTTCGTTGCTCGTTGAAGCGTAGCGTTTCGTTGAAGCGTGTCGTTCCATCGTCGTATCTTTGTGTCGTAGTGTCATCGTGGTAAATCCCGTCGTCGTCGCCGCAGCGACAGCTCAACTCTCTACTGCTCGCCTGCTCTGCGTTCCTCCGCTCACCTCCGCCACCCCGTGGTTCAAAAAAGCCTTTGCGTCTGTGGCTACTCGTCGCCGCCCCTTTGCGTTCTTACGCTCCTTTGCGGTTAACCCCGTTGTTCGTTGCTCGTTACTCGTTGAGCGCAGCGTTTCGTTGAAGCGTGTCATTGTGGTAAATCCCGTCGTCGTATCCCAACCTCTGTGATCTCTGTGCCCTCTGTGGCTACTCGTCGTCGTTTCCTCCGTTTACCTCCGCTACCTCGTGGTGAATACCGTCGTCGCCTCCGTAAAGCGCGGTGAAGCCGCCTCGCTCGCTAAACATCAGGTCGCAATCTGTTACCTCGTGGCTCCTAACTCCTATCTCCCAACTCCTAAATGCTGGCGGTGCCGCCGCGTTACAAAATCGGCCACAGGCCCAAGTGCCATTCGCGGCTGCCCCCAGTATATTTCATGGTATATTGCATGGCTTGACCTGCCGCCCCATCTGGTATACTATTAAACCAATGTGCACAACCGGAACAATCTCCACCGTTTCTCGGCGGCTGAATGTCCTGATACCCATCGCTGATCTGCCACGTGACAATTGGCTGGCCATTGCGCGCGTCTATTCGCTGATGACCAAACAATTAGATCGCAGTTTAAGGACAATTCAACTTACTATTTCGCAGTTCGAAGTGCTGATGATATTGAGTGCCAAAGAGGGGGTGTCACAGCAGGATCTCGCTGACAGTTTGCTGGTAACCAAGGGTAATGTCTGCACTGTGCTGGGAAGAATGGAGAAAAGCAAATGGGTCTATCGGCGTCAGGACCCGGAGGATGCTCGGGCTTATTGCCTGCACCTTTCTGCTCGAGGGCGGCGGATGGTTGAAAAGGCGGCCCCGCTGGCGGCTCATCAGGTGCGGTTAATGATGAGTTGCCTGTCGCCGGACGAGCAACGCTCTTTGAATGGGCTTTTGGATCGCCTGGAGGGTGCCCTGATCCATTGAATTTGACTTGGTACCGAAAAAGGTATACTATTAAACCAATTGATGTTGCTGTTACTTTTTTAAGGAGTTCGTTATGTCTACAAAAGTTCACGTCGTGTTTTACAGCATGTATGGCCACATCTGGCACATGGCCGAAGCCATTGCCGCCGGGGCACGCGAGGTGGCCGGGGTGGATGTAAAGGTATTCCGCGTGCCGGAGACCATTCCGGCGGATATTCTGGAAAAGCATGGTGCCGCGGCGGCGCAAAAAGCATTTGCCCATATTCCCGTCATCACTCCCGCGCAACTTACCGATGCGGATGCCATCATTTTCGGCACGCCCACGCGCTTTGGAAATATGGCCGCACAAATGCGGAATTTTCTGGATCAGACCGGCCAGATTTGGGCCACCGGTGGATTGGTCGGCAAGGTTGGCAGCGTTTTTGCCTCAACCGCCTCGCAGCATGGCGGCCAGGAGACCACCATCACAAGTTTTCATACCACGTTGCTGCATCATGGCATGGTGATTGTGGGCGTGCCGTATTCCGAGCAGAGACTTGTCGCGATGGATCAGATCACCGGCGGCACACCCTACGGCGCTACCACTCTGGCCGGCACAAAGGGTGATCGCGGCCCCAGCGAGAATGAATTGGCCATTGCCCGGTTCCAGGGACAGCATGTCGCGCGAATTGCCGCGAAGCTGGCGGCAAAATAAGGACAGCCAACGCCGGAAAAAGGAATTAGCGTCGCGTGACCACCTCTCCGCGTGCGCTCATCCGGGCCGGGTGTCAGGAAACGGCTGCTTGTCCGTAGATCACCCTGGTCGAATTATCGCAACTTATGGACATAATTCCATGTCACACGACCGTTGGACAACCGCGTAATCACCCATTGTCATAAATATTAGCACCTTCACAATTAGCCGGGCTACAACAGCGCAATGAGCAAACTACCGGAACAGTTCCGACGTGGGTGAGTAATGGGTGCCGCGGCTGGGACGCTCAGGTGCCCGATGCGTGCGTCATGGCGGCGAGCTTTTCGAGCGTCCGCAAGGCTTGGCCGGAATCAATCGCGTTGCCGGAAAGTTTTACGCCTTCCCGCAGGGATTCCACTTTTCCCCCCACCCACAATGCCGCAGCAGTGTTCAGCAGCACAATATCCCGCGCGGGACCGGCTTGGCCGGAGAGTATCGCCCGGATTTTCTGTGCTGATGCTTCCGGTGTGTCAATACGCAGATCATCCGCAGAAGAAATCGGCAGCCCCACATCCTTGGCGGATAATTCCAGGGTCTTGATTTCATCACCCTCAAACAGGGCCACGCGTGTCGCCCCGCTGATGGACAGTTCACAGAGCGGTCCATCTTCCGGGTCTGAACCGCATACGACCATCGCCCGAATCGCGCCGAGCCGAACCAGCACCTCGAGCACGGGCCGCACCAGGCTGGGGCGCGGCACGCCAACCAATTGCCGCTGTGCGCCGGCGGGATTGGTCAGCGGTCCCATGAGATTAAAAATTGTGGCAAAGCCCAGGCTTTTGCGAATGTCCGCGACATGCCGCATGGCCGGGTGATGACGCGGAGCAAAGCAAAAGCAGATACCGACTTCCCGCACGCAGCGGGCTTGCGCATCGGTGTCAATATCCACGCGCACACCCAGGCGAAGCAATACATCCGCACTCCCGCTGCGGCTGGTGACGGCACTGTTGCCGTGCTTCGCGACTGGTACGCCGCAGGCGGCGGCGACGATGGCGGCGGTGGTGGAAACGTTGAAAATGCGCGAGCCAGTACCCCCGGTACCGCAGGTATCAATAACGTCTTCCGGTGCCTGCACCGGTACGACAAATTGTCGCATGACCGAGGCAGCGCCGGTTAATTCATCGACGGTGGGTTCTCTTTCGGCCAGAAGCGCCAAAAAAGCGCCAACCTGGGCGGGTACGGCCGCCCCGGACATGATGGAGTTAAACGCGCAACGCGTCTGTTCCTGCGTGAGGGTCTGCCCTTTGAGCAATATGGCAAGAATATCTTTCATGCTTTTTCCGCAGCCGCGTTTCCGATCCGATCAGGTTTGAACAACTTCCGCACCACCACCCGCGGTTGTGGCGAACATGGAGGCCCGCTTGCCGCCACAGCGTTCAGGATACTGGCTTTCAATGGCTGCGGTAAGCGCGTCGATGGATTGACGTTCCACCAGGGCGACGATGGAACCACCGAATCCGCCGCCGGTCATGCGTGCTCCGTAAACACCCTCCACCGTCGCGGCAATCTCCACGAGAACATCCAGTTCCTGACAGCTTACGCCATAGTCGTCCCGCAGACTTTCGTGGGACTGATACATGAGTTTGCCACACGTCGGCCATTGCCCGGCCTCCATGGCGCGGGCAAATTCCAGCGTGCGGGCATTTTCAGAAATCACATGCCGGGCGCGGCGGAACACGGTTGGGTCCAACTCCATGCGGGAGGTTTCCAGCATGGAATTATCCACATCGCGGAGCGCCCGGACTGCGGGAAACCGCTTCTTAAAAGTCGCCACAGCACGCTCGCATTGATTTCTGCGGGCCTGATATTCACCTTGTACAAGCTCATGCTTGACATTGGAGTTGGCGATAAACACCCGTAAATTCGGATCTTTCATGGGCACTTGGCGGCGTGAAAGATCGCGGCAATCCAGCAGCATGGCGTGATCCTTCCGCGCCAGCGTGGAGATAAACTGGTCCATGATGCCGCAGGGCATGCCGGCGTAGTGGTGCTCCGCCCATTGTGAGGCCAGCGCAAGATCAACCTTGTCGAGTTGTTTGGCATTGACCGTCAGAAGGGCCAGACCCATGGCAACTTCAAATGACGCGCTGGAAGACAACCCACCGCCCAGCGGAACTGTCGCCGTAATAAGGGCGTCCATCCCATGCTGGATCAGTCCACGCAGCCGCAAAGCCTCGGCCACGCCTTTCGCGTAAAGCGACCATTTGGGGACATTCTTGTCAACCGTATCCGCCACTGAAAATTCCGCCAATTCTTCAGCGGTGGTGCTGAACAGGCGGACGCTGGTATCCGTGCGGGCTTTGGCGGTGATGGTGGTGAAGCGATCAATGGCAATCGGAAAGACGAAGCCATCATTATAATCCGTGTGTTCCCCGATAAGATTCACCCGGCCCGGTGCCCGGGTCTGGATGAAGGCCTTGGCGGACTTTCCAAAGTGCTTCTCAAATTCCTGTTCCAATTGGCGATTGTTCATTTGATGACTCCCGCGGTTATCCATAGGGTGGACAAATTTCTGGCCGCACACGCGGCGACAGTCCGGTATGCTAGGGGCACACGGGTGGTAAATCAATTGCTCGCCGCCCACGCGGGCTTGGCGACCTGGCAACAGGGCCTGTGACAAATTCTGCCAGGTCGCGCGGGGCCAAAGCCTTAACGTTTTAGCGCTGTTGCGCATTATCCCTCTTACTGCCACCCTATAGCCTTCCCGATGAACAGTTCAGACCTGCTGAACAATGTTCTTTGACAAATGAATAACATGCCTGCATCAATGGCTCCGTCTCAGCCATGAGGATCGCTACGCACCCAAACAAATCACGATGCTCGCGCCCATTCCACGCCCAAAAAGTTCCTACTCCTGACTCCTGACTCCTGAATGCCGGCCCTCTTAAAACATCTTGGGCATCTGGGGCACCTTGAACCAAACCCGCTAAAATCAACGCTCCTATCCACATGCTCAACTTGAGCACCTTGCCCCCTAACTTGAGCACCTTGCCCCCTAACTTGAGCACCTTGAAATTCGCAAGGTCTTCTAACTCCTAACTCCTGAATGCTGGCGGTGCCGCCGCGTTGCAGAATTGGTCACAGGCCCCCTGGCAACAGCCTGGCGACACGGGGGTGGGGATTAAGAAATATTCTGGTATAATACACTTTATGGCAAAAAAACTGCCCCATCTTGATGCTTCGCTGATTGGTGATGATAAGGCCCTGGCGATTGCCGCGTATGGGGAGTCCGTTTCCGCGTATCGTTACATTATTCTGGCGGAGAAATCGCATTCCGCACCGCTGCGCACGTCATTTGAGGATATGGCACAACGGGAAAATGCCCAGCGGGACGCAATACAAACACTCTTGACGCAATTGTTTCCCGCCGCCTGTTTTTTTCTCACGGCGGAGGATAAAAGTCTGGTTTGTGTCGGCCCGCGGCTGGTGGATGCGCGCGATGACGCCCATTTCGATGAGGCGATGCGTCTGATTGTGGCCAGCGAGAAACGGTCCATAAGCTTTTACAGCCGCTATGCGGCCGTGGCGGCGGAGCCGGGGGTCAAAGCGTTGTTCGAGGGGTTGTCTGGCGAGGGCCTGGAACGCGTGAAAGCGCTGCGGCAACTTTTTTCAAGTAATGGTAAACATATTGTGGAAGCGTGTCCGATTCAATAAAAATGGAATCACGCAATTTTCACTATCCGAAAATTCGCATACATCGTAGAATGCTTTCTGGTTTTGGTCGCGTTGTAATATTATCTATGGGATTTTCCGTCCGTGGCAGAACTTTTTTTATATGTGCTGCAAGGCCCTGACAAGGGGCGACAGTTTGATCTGACCGCCAATGAGCCGGTACTGCTGGGGCGTGCCAGTGAGTTGGTGCCGCTGACGGATTTGACGGTTTCGCGGCGTCATGCCCGATTGGAATTCGATGGGAAAGCGTGGACGCTTTCTGATGATGGCGGTGCCAACGGCGTATTCGTCAACGGTGTGCGCATCAACAAAACTTCAAAACTCAAGGTTGGGGATCAAATTCGTCTGGGATCGACGTTGCTGGTGTTTGGAGCGCCGGTGCATAGCGTGAGTCTGGCCGAAAGCGAGGAGGTGGACGCTCAGACGGAGAATGGTCCCGGTGATTCGTCCATTATCAGCACGGTGCCGAGCAGTGACGATTCCGTGATCCTTGCGGCCCCGGAGCCGTCGCAGGTGGCGATGGCCCATTTTCGCGTACTTTTGCAGATTTCCAGCGCCATTGCCAGCGTGTTTGACCAGCAGCAACTGCTGAACAAAGTGATGGATCTGGTTTTTGAGCAGCTACGGGCGGATCGCGGATTTATCGGCCTGCTGAATCCGGATTCCGGGCAGGTGGTGCCGGTGGTGGTGCGTTATCGCGATGAAGAACAGGTCGGGAAAATCGCGGTCAGCCAGACGATCATCCGGCATGTGCTGGCAAAAAATGAAGGCGTGCTGTCCAGCAATGCCATGACGGATCAGCGGTTTCTCAAGGGCAAATCCGTACATAACATGGCGATTCGCAGCGCAATATGCGTGCCGATCAAAGGCCGTGAAAAGCAATTGGGTGTTTTGCACATTGATTCCAGTGTGGCCAATTATTCATACACGCCCGACCAATTGCGGCTTCTGACCGCCATCGGGTTGCAGACGGGCCTGGCCATTGAAATAGCGCAACTGTATCACGATAACGTGCAGCAGGAGCGGCTGGCGGCCACCGGGCAGACAGTGGCGTCACTTTCTCATTCCATAAAAAATATTCTCCAGGGCATGCGGGGCGGGGCGGATGTGGTGGAGATGGGGCTTAAAAGCGCCGACATCGCGCAGATTCGCATGGGATGGGGAATTCTACAGCGGAATCTGGACAAAGTGCAGGCTCTCACCATGAACATGCTCGCATACAGCAAACCGCGCACGCCCACGTTTGAACTGACCAACCTTTCCTATGTACTTGGCGAATGCCTTGAACTGGTCAGTGCCCAGGCACAAGATAAGAAAGTTACCCTGCTTACTGAAATCAGCAAGGATCAACCACCGGTACCGGCGGATGCGGACGGCATTCATCAGGCCGTGCTGAATCTGCTGACCAACGCGCTGGATGCCGTGGAATCAGGTCGTGGAGTTATCACCCTGACCAGCCAGGTGAACGTGCAGACGCACAACGCCATTATTGAAGTGCAGGATAATGGCACAGGCATATCGCCGGAAAATCTGCAGCGCATCTTCCAGCCGTTCTATTCCACCAAAGGACAGAAAGGCACCGGGTTGGGTTTGGCAGTGACCAAAAAAATTGTGGACGAACACGGCGGCAAAATCGAGGCGACATCCAAGCTTGGCGGCGGCACGACGTTCCGAATTCTCCTGCCGCTCAATAACACCAAAATTGCCGGTTCCGATGAAACCATGGGGCCGCGGCACTGATCGGGATGATCGTTCGCGAGGAGGCCCGCGTTCAAACATTTATGCCGGAAGAGCGAACGTCATTGATTGAGAATCTTAAATTATGAAAAAGCAAGCCTCAAAAACACGTATTCCCCACGCCGCCAAAGCCGCTGCAATGCCCGCGCAAGGTGCTCAAGTCAAGGCGTGGCAGGCCCGCATCGGCACCAGCAGCGATCCACTGGCCGAACGCTTTGTCGAATCTCTTTCCTTTGATAATCGCCTGGCGGAATATGACATCCGCGGTTCGCTGGCGCATGCGGATATGCTGTGCCGGGTTGGATTAATATCCGCGACCGATCTGACCGCCATTCGCAAGGGTCTGGCGGGCATTCTGGATGATATCGCCGCTCGAAGATTTGCTTTTGATATTCGCCAGGAAGATATTCACATGGCCGTGGAAGCAGCGCTGATTCAACGTATCGGTGATCCGGGCCGCAAGCTGCACACCGCTCGATCGCGCAATGATCAGGTGGCGCTGGATGTGCGACTCTGGTGCGTGGCGGCGATTGATGAGATCGCTGAATTATTACGGTCGCTGCAACAGGCGTTTGTGGTGCTGGCCGGGCGGGATGGCCAGGTCGTCATGCCCGCGTATACACATTTGCAGCGTGCCCAGCCGATACTTTTCGGCCATGAACTTCTGGCGTATGTTGACATGTTGCAGCGGGACCGCGAACGCCTTGCGGATTGTCGCTCCCGCACCAACATCAGTCCGCTGGGGTCCGGTGCCGTGGCCGGCAGCACATTGCCCATAGATCGTTTGCGCGTGGCCAGGGAACTGGGAATGGCGGGCATCACCGCCAACTCACTAGATTCCATCAGTGATCGGGATTTTGTAGTGGAATTTGTTTTCACTCTTTCCATGATCGCCATGCACTTGTCCCGCTGGGCGGAACAATGGATTCTCTACAGCTCGACTGAATTTGATTTTATCCGCATTGCCGATCAATTTACCACGGGCAGCAGCATGATGCCGCAGAAACGCAATCCGGACATGCTGGAGCTGATTCGCGGCCGGACCGGCGGCGTATATGGACAACTGGTGGCGCTTTTAACGATGCTCAAGGGCCAGCCGCTGGCATACAACCGCGACATGCAGGAGGACAAACGCTGGTTGTTTACGGCGTTTGATTCCGTGGAACTGTCGCTGCGGATCGCCGCTCCGATGGTCAGCAGCGCCGCGATCAAGGAGCAGTCCATCGCCCGCCGTCTGGACGAAGGATTTCTTGACGCCACCGTGATGGCCGAATACATGGTGCATCAGGGCGTGCCCTTCCGCACCGCACACCAGATTGTTGGATCACTGGTCGCGCAATGCGAAAGCCGGGGACTAAAGCGACTGGCGGACCTGCCGCTGGAAGCCATGCAAAAATTGTCGCCCCGCATTGGTGTCGATGTCATGAATGTTCTGGGCTCGAAAAATGTCGTCGCGGCCTATCAGTCGGCCGGTGCCGGTGGCAAAAAGCAGTTCACCGCGGCCTTGAAGCGATGGAATAAAGTGCTGCGGGCCTAAGCGGGACTGCCGGAGAATAGCCTCATGCGCCCGGGCCTAATGTTGTGGTGGTAAGCGGGGCAAACGGAAACTCTTTGATCACTTTCTGAATTTCATGTGCATCAACCGCCTGCAGCAACCGCAGATCGTCTTCCAGCGTTTTGTAGTCCTGATTATAAATCCAGCGCGAACAGATGCTGCGCATCCGCCCCAGCGGCAATTCGCCCTGTAACACGGTGGAGGTGGCGATTTTGTTTTTGCTGCGGCCAATTTCCGCATCGGTCAGGCCAAGCCGCGACACTTTCAACAATTCACCGCGGAGAATTTCCGCCACCTGCCCGGATCGCTCCGGATCACATGATGCGTAGGCGAAAAAACTTCCCGCGCCATCGTGCGGATAAAATGAAAAGTCCGCCTCATCGGCCAATCCCGGTTCCACCAAAGCCCAGTACAGCCGGGATCCGTCATGATCCCCGATCACATCCGAAAGCACCTGCGCCGCATACCGTCCGTCATGTTGCGCGGAAGGTCCGGGGCAGATCATGGCCACATAATGGCGTTTGAGTTTGGAATCGGTGATATGCCGTGCGCCGCCCGTAATATCCGTCGCCGGATAATCGCGGTGTACATCAAGGTGTTTCCAGTTTCCACAGTGCTGATCCGACAATCGCACCAGTTCATCAAAGTCCAACTTTCCGGCCACCGCCAGAACCATATTTCCCGGCCCATAGCGCGCGTCGAAATAGTTTTGCATCTGATCGCGTGACAGGGCACCGACGGACTCTTTGGAACCCAACACCGAATGCGCCAGCGGATGACGGCGAAAGTGATCTTCCATGATCGCCTCATAGAGCACATGCGCGGGGCGATCCAGATAGAGGGCAATTTCTTCAAGGATGACTTTTTTTTCCATGTCAAAATCTTCAACGCGCAAGGCGGGGCGCATCATATCGGCGAGAAGATCCACCGCTGCCGGCAGAAATTCCGGAAGAATATGCGCCCAATAACACGTCACCTCGTTACTGGTGAAGGCGTTGTTACGCGCCCCCATGGCGTCAAATTCACGATTGACATCCGCACTGGAGCGGCGGGCCGTTCCTTTGAACATCATGTGCTCAAGAAAATGCGATACTCCATATACCGCGGCGGATTCATCGCGGGAACCGGTTTTCACCATGAAGCCGATGGCCACGCTTTGCGCTTCGGGATTCACTTCGGTAATGATATCCAGACCATTTTTCAGTTTGGCGTGTTGGAATTTCGGCATGGGGTGACTCTCCGGATGTATGCCGCGGGAACGGAAGCCAATGGCGTCCCGGCCCGCGTATGTGCAATTTATTATTCGATCATATCCGTCGGAACCGACAGCGGTGCCGGCCCGATGGTGACTACTGTTAATTTCCCGGGTTGATGGTCGGCCAGAAAGGCGTTGAGCCGCTGGAGTTCAACACTTTCAATTCTGGCCCGCAATTCATCGAGCGTTCGCGGCCGACCGTAGTGATAATAATCATGGGCAATCGCGGCGGCGCGGGCGGCGGAGCTTTCCCCATTCATAATGACTCCGGCCTTCATGCCCACCTTGGCGCGAGCCAGTTCATCTCCATCCGCGCCGAGGCTGAAGCGTTTTAACTCCCGCAAAAAAGAATCCAGAGTTTGTTGCGCCCGCTGGGGTACTGTGCCGGCATATCCCAGCACAGCGCCGACATGTTTGAGACTCATGTATCCGGCATTGACGGCATAACACAGCCCCTGCTTTTCCCGGATTTCTGAAAACAGTCTGGCCCCCATTCCTCCGCTTAAAATATTCATGGCCAACTGCAAAACAATGCTGTCCGGATCAGATTCTGGTATCGCATCAAACGCCAGCCCGATCTGTACCTGATTACTGGCCTGTTGTTCATGCCAGACGCCTCTGACCGCCGACCGTATCGGCACTTGTACGGGTTCCCGCGCTCGCCAGGAGCCAAAATGCCGTTGCACCAGATCATGTACCGCGGAGAATTCCACCGCTCCCGCCACCGCCAGAATCGACCCGCGCGGCGTGAAACGGTTCTGGAAATCGCGCCGCAGCGTTGCCGATGTCAAGTTCCGTAAATGTTCCCTGTTACCGACGACGGGCCGACCGAACGGATCGGGAAAGTGCCGAGCTTTTATCAACAGGCTCAATTTTTGCGCGGGTTCATCTTCGATGGCATCCAACTGTTGCATTGCCAGATCCCGTGCCGGTTCAAAGCCCGCATCCGGCAACATGGGCCGCTGCGTCATATCGGCATAAATCTCAAGCACTTGCGGCAATTTGTCGGCCAGCACGGTGGCCCCCATTCGCATGAACACAATGTCCGCGCTGGTGGAACGCTGCACGCCCAACGAATCAAGATAATCCGTAAGAGCCCGATTATCCCGTTCACCGGCCCCGCGGGTAATCCAATCCGCCAGCACATTGGCGTTACCCAAGCCATCGACTGGATCGGACGAAGCACCGCATGGCGTCAGCAAGGTCATAGCCGCCGAGCGCACCGCCGGCATGGACTCCACCAGCAAAGTCAGACCATTGGCCAAAGTTGTCACATCCTGCCGGGTTCTGGCACCGGCGGTATTTACCGTTGACACATGCGACTCCTGATCATTGAGAGCGTCCTTCAAAACTAGTGCCCTGTTCCACCCGCCACCCCAGCACGACATCCGCCCGATTCGCACCTGGAATGCAGGATTCATACTGTAGGTGCCCAAGGCCATTCCGTAAAGCCTCCGCAGTGTATGCCTCCGCGTTAGGCATGGCCATTAACGCGTATAAAGTATCATAGCACCTGCCATTTTAATTTTGGTCGCGTGTCCCTGCACCATGGTTTTTGCGGAAAAATGGCATCTGGGTCAGCAGAATTAGCCGGTCATGCACTTCGAGCGCAATGCCTGTGTCTGGAACCTTTACGCCTGTCACGAGGACTCATTCACACCTGTGTGGTGTTGGGCTGGCCAATACGAGTGCCTCAACGCGGCGCGTGATCGTAGTCTTTCAGGCGAAACCTAATTCGACCCCAGCGTATTCATTGTATCCGCGGTCATGCTGTAGGCGACCTTTGCGGCGGCACGGATCCAATGGTTGGGATCATGGGTGCGCTGTTCCAAAAATCCGGCGATGGCGTCGGCACGGCGCACGTTTCTCGTGTTCCAGCGGGCGATTCCGAGTTCCAATAAGGCATCAATCCGCCAGGACAGGTCCTGATCATGGCGCACAATGTTCGCCATATCGCCCGGATTTGGAGTCAACGAATCGACAATTTTGACCTTCGCGTACCACCGCCGCCCCGCTTTATCCGTGGCCTTCATCAGTTTCGAAGCGCTATCAAATTTCGCCTGATCCTTGGTCGGCCCGGCTCTATAAACCATTCGCAACCCTGCGGCGGCGGAGGCAATATCACTTAAACCGGAAGTTCGGACATCCACAAACAGACCGCGCCGCCACAGCCGATGGCCGAAGACCAACAACGCGGATAATGCCTGCGCCGCTTTTTTGGGATGCTTGTTGCTGATACACGCGGTTGCATAAGCGCCGGTCAATTGACCGATGTCATCAAGGTCGTTAGACAAGGTATCCGTGGCTGTCGGCAACCGCACGGTTTTAATAAACAGCAGATGTTTCCGTGTCATCGTTTTTTCGGCCGCGTTTTCAAGGCTGGTAACAATTGCGACTATTTCAGGAGCGGCGTCTGGATGCGGATCGGCAAGAAGGCCGCTCAAGCCACCGCCGTTCGCCACCACATCTTTGATCCGCTTATATGCCGCAAGATATAGTGCACCGGCTCCGGGACCGGATGGGCTTGGGACCAGGGCGGCGATACTGTAACCGATTTTGATCGGCTTCATAAACCCGCGGGTTTGCGTACGGTGTGTGGGCGATCCCACTGAAACCGGGCGAAGAAAACTATACACCACCACGCCGACGACAATGAGGAAAATCATCGCGATGGCGATACCGACTTTGTAACTCATGGTGTGTCTCGCAAATAATTCAACATTTCAGATTGCGGCAAGCTGCCGCAGTATCCGTTCCATCGGCATCTGCACGCAGGAAAATACAGGCGTATCGCGAACCGTAAACCGGCTACCCTCGGTTTCGCGCAACTCCTGGACCAGATCCAGAAAATCACCTGGGGAATCCGTCTCAAACGCGACCACGAAGTCCTGGTCGTCAAGTCCGAAGCTGTACGTCGTGTTCAATTTCACCGATGGATACCGGTTTCCCACCATAATGTGTTCATCCATGATGCCCTGACGGGCCTGTTTGCTCAATAAATACCAATCGCGTGACTTAACAAATGGATATACAAAATTGTATTTCCGCTTGCCGGGCACAATGTTGGTGCGAGCGTCATCATGCGCCGGGTCGATCTTGTCAACATACGTGCTGCGTTTGCTCTGGGCCAGATAGCAGTACGGCTGCACCAGATACCCCGCGAGCGGCAAACGGTAAATGGCGGCGGAAAATTCCTGTATGAAATCCAGATCGTAACTGATTTTCCAGAACATCATGTCCACATCCGGGCGGGTGCCCACGCAACTGTACGGAATCAAAAGCATTTTGTGCTGATCCTGCGTTTGCACCAGCTCCGCCAGTGGCCGCAACATTTCCGCCTGCTGTGATTGCTGGAGGCGGCGAAATTCGGGCAGCAGTTTATAAAATGAAAATGAAACGAACTGCCGGCGCACCGCGGGACGCCCCGCCGCGACCGGTTGATCTCTTGTGGCTGATTGTCCCGCCGGTGCGGCTGATGGAATATCGTGGCGGCCTGTACCCGCAACGGATGTGGTGGCAGTTGTATTTTGCGACATTGTAATAACTCCATGACTTCCCGAACCAGTGGCCGGGGTATCACCTATTGTCAGTCAATTCTACGGCCTCACGCCGACAATTTCACCTTTTCGCGGTGAAATCATTGAATTAATTTCCTGGCCGCGTCCAATGCGCTCGATCGATCCTGAAATTCATTTTCCAGTTGCCGATCATAAAGTTGCTCGAGCCATAATTTGAAACGCGGGCCGGGTGTTACACCCATGGCAATTAAATCACCACCGGTGACCATGCGATCCGGCGCAATCGGCTCTTTTCGCAGTTCGGCAAGGCGTGTCGCAAGGGGCAGAAATTGTCCGTCATCATGGTGTTCAGCCGCGTAGATCGCCAGTAAATCTGAAGACCAGTCGTGCGCCAGCAGGCGTTTGGTAGCCGCAAGTCGCAGATTCCGCCAGTTCGCCAATACCGGGAGATTGGTCAAAAGCCATTTGACACAATCCGTTTCCTCTCCACTTAGGACAAGATTCGATTGCAGAGTTGCGGGTAATACCGCGATGGTAGCGGAATCATGTGCGTCCGGAATTGTCAAATCACGCACCAGCGCCGCCAGCGCCAGGGAAAAGCTACCGCATGGCGGTAAATGCGCCAGTCGCGCCAACCGTGGGGCCTGCGAACCATCGGTTTGGCATGGCTGAGGCCATAGAGTTTGAAAAAGGCCGGAGGCAATAAGCAAGTGAATCGCCATACAGCGCGTCGGATGCGTCAGCATTTTGCGAAGTTCCTGGCCGATGCGTTCGCGGCTGATTTCCGAAAGTTTAACGGCGTTGTCGCATACGGCGGACCAGGTTCCCGGTTCTATGGAAAATCCCAGCCGGGCGGCGAAGCGAATGGCCCGCATCATCCGAAGATGGTCTTCGCGAAATCGCTGGGCTGGATCGCCGATAGCGCGAAGAATTCGGGCGGCAATGTCCGCCTGGCCGCCGACATAATCAATGAGGTGATCGGCCACGGGGTCGTAGAACAATCCATTGCAGGTAAAATCCCGTCGCCGGGCATCGTGTTCCGCCGTGGTAAATACCACCGTGTCAGGTCGGCGGCCATCGGAGTATACGCCGTCGGTCCGGAAGGTGGCGACTTCCATAGATCGGCCTTGTTGCCGCACCATCACAACACCAAATGCCGCACCAACATGCTGGCTGCGCGGAAACAATCGCATGACCTGCTCCGGGCGGGCCGCGGTGGCAATATCATAATCCGCCGGATCATTGCCCATGATCTGATCGCGCACGGAGCCACCCGCGAAGTAGGCCTCAAAGCCCGCCTGCTGCAGTGTCCGCACAACCTCTGTTGCAAGGTGTCGCAAGTCTGACTTCAGATGGTCAACCATGGCTGGTATTATACGCGCCGGGTGATTAACAACGATACACAACCGAGTAATGAATGATAAAGGGCGTGGCAATTAATCCGGACACCCGTGGCGGCGGCCGCCGCAGAGCAGGAGTTTGGAGAGAGTAGATAGTAGAGCAAATAGGGCTGGAACTAAAGTGATGCTGTCGCAGGGTGAGGCAACCCTGCGGTCTACTTTCTACTTTCTCAACACCGAAGGCTGCCGCGGAAAACGCGCGGTGCAAGCACGCGCGGCTAAAGGGGGATGGGGCGTTCCGGCACCACGGTTCGGATCGATTTCCACGCCCATGATAAACCGCAAGGCCGCGCCTTCACCAATGATTGAGTGCTTGTCACAGGACCTGGGGGGCGTGACACTTTACGCGGCTCTGCACCGTCCGACAGATGAACGGCTGGCCCAGTAACGGTCCCAGCGTTGATCTTGGCTCATCCACATAGCCCGCAGGGCCAAGATGGCTTCCACCCCTGAGATATTCCAGAACTGGTCCGTACCTTTGACGCGCTTATTAAACCCTTTGACTCCCGCCTCCGTGTTACCCGAGCCGATCGGCCAGCCTTTTTTTCTGTACACGTCATATCGCATGTGCTCTTGGTGTTTCTCAAAATAGCCCTGATTCTGTTGCAATACGCGTCGTGGATGTTCCGGGCCATCGCTTGGTTCCGGCGGACCCAGCCGTAGCGATTCCGCCCTAATTTCGGCGATAACCTTGGCGACGTGGCCTTCGTACAGCAGTCCCCGTAGGTGTTCCCATCGGACAGAAGCTTCGGACGAGTCCCGGCCATGCACGGATTTGGCCACTGCATCCAAATGCCCGGAGGCATGATCGAAATCAACGATCCGTACATCCGCGAGTTGGTGCTTGGCGTCCACGGGATCAATCCAGTTCCCGGCGTCACTGATATTGAGCACCACCGAGGCCTGGGCTTGACCGCGACGCCTTGCTTCCAACTCCACCATCGGGCCGAACACCTCGGCATTTCCCATCGTGGCCACATACGTTGTCACCAACGGACGCGGCGGCTTTTCACCCCCGTCTCCCGGTAGATAACTGGTGAAACTGGCCGCTTTGTCCTCACGCCATCGGCTTTTGGTTTTTTCATCTTTCACCCGCCCCTGCACGCGGCCGCCATCCATCCCAATCACCAATAGCGCCGGCGGGTTGGGCGGGCCAGCTGGCAGAATGCCCTGGGCTTGCGCGGCGAGTTCTTCCGACCGAAGTTCCACTGCCGCACGCCCCAACGTTTCCGACCAACGCTGCACTTGCTTGCCATCGAGTTCCATATGCCAATCTATCCCCAACGACCGTGCCGCCGGATCAAACGTCTGCTGGGCCGCCTCGCGGGCCACACGCTCCGCTGCCCGCGACGTTAGCGGCACTCCCGCCGGTAACGCCCAATCACGATCCTGAGGGGGAAAAAGACCGGTTACAAGCCCGGCATCTGGCACTCTGCCTTGTTATCACGATGACCCCATCGGGGCTGCGCAACTCCTGCTGCCGAACCACCGGTTCCAGATAGGTCCGATCCGATCCACAACGTGGACACAGGCCCGCTTGATCCTGCCGCGCCGACTCGCTTAACGCCGCCCGTTCCTCCAGCAGCGTAGGAATCACCGTCTCCCTGACCCGCTGACCCTGTAGTTCAAAATCCCGAAAGGTCTGCCCCTTCAAGGGAATAGCCTCATCTTCAGGAATCACTTGGTCCAGTACTTCCAAAAAATCTTTCGTGATGCGCTCACGCGCCTCCCGCCGAGTTCGGATAGCCGACATGGTACATTCCTCCTTGAATAGAAAATCACACCGACCCACCTCCAATGTGGATCATCTAACGCCCATTATACCAAACCCCTTCCGCGTAAAGTGTCACGCACCCGATCGCTGCACAGTTGATCGCAAACATAAACGGCTTGAAGGGCGATGCTTTAATCTTGCCGGTGATGTATCAAGTTCGGATAATGGTTGAGCTCTAGTGCCCTGTTCCACCCATAATACGGGT